>JANLTS010000385.1:0-8344 GCA_031363045.1 Hyphomicrobiales bacterium | reverse complement strand
CCCATGGCCGCGCCGCCGAAGCGTACGCCCACCAGGTTGATGGCCGTCAGGATCATTCTCCACAAGGACATGGGCCGGGACGTGCTCCACCCTACGCGGGGAGCGAGCGCTCACCGCTGGATGGTGCTAGCATGGCCACCTTTATTCTTGGTTGAAGGTTGAAACGCTTAGCGTGGCTGGGCGGGATCGAGAATCTTCCGGGCGTCGCCGAGGTCCTTGAGCGCGGCGCGCAACATGTCGGCGTGGCTGTCCGAGAGGCGGTTCACCACCCTCACTGGCTCGGCCACCAATGGTGCCGCTGCGGTGGATTTGACTGTTGCTTTTCCCAGGCGCGGTGCTGTCTTGGCGGTACCGGGCGGTGGTGCTGAGGCCATTTCGCCTTCGCGTTTGCGCGGCTCGATCTCGCCCCGGCCAACGCCAGCGACATAGCTTGCCCCATCCTCCTTGAGGATTTTCTGGACACCGCGGATGGTATAGCCTTCGCTGTAGAGCAAGCTGCGGATGCCCTTCAGCAGCTCGACATCGGTCGGGCGGTAGTAACGGCGCCCGCCGGCGCGCTTCATCGGCTTGATTTGCGTGAAACGGGTTTCCCAGAAGCGCAGCACGTGTTGCGGAACGTCCAGTTCTTCAGCGGCCTCGCTGATGGTTCGGAAGGCGTCGGGGGACTTCTCAACCATGATCTACCCCTCTCAACACGGTATTGGCCAAGACCTCAGTCCTCGTCCGTTCCAGCCTCAAGACCGTTGATGACATTCTTCATCACCTGGCTTGGCCGGAACACCAGCACCCGGCGGGGCGTGATCGGCACTTCTTCCCCGGTTTTGGGATTGCGCCCCACCCTGCCATTCTTGCTGCGGACCATGAAGGTGCCGAACGATGACAGTTTCACCGTCTGGCCTTCGACCAGGTGATCCGACACCATGTCGAGCATGGTCTTGACCAGATCCGCGGATTCGCTGCGCGACAGCCCGATCTGCCGATGAACCGCCTCACTGAGATCGGCGCGGGTAAGCGTCTTGCCAGCCATTCCTGTGCCCCCTGCAATACAGTTAAAACTATGGCGCAAACTTCACGCGGTCAATCAAAATATTGCGAACTCAATGACTTACAGGAGAAGCTTCAATATCGGGCCAGAACCGCCCCCCAGGTGAAGCCGCCGCCCATGGCTTCAAACAGCACGAGATCGCCCTTCTTGATGCGACCGTCGTGGATCGCAGCGTCAAAGGCCAGCGGGATCGAGGCGGCCGAGGTGTTGCCGTGGCGGTCCAGCGTGATCACGATGCGGTCCTCGCGGATGCCCAGTTTGCGGGCCGTTCCTTCGAGAATCCGGCGGTTGGCCTGATGCGGAACGAACCAGTCGACATCGGCTGCTGTCACCTTGGCGGCGGTCATCGCTTCGTCCATCACCGAGGCGATGTTGGCCACCGCATGCCTGAATACTTCGCGGCCTTCCATGCGCAGATGGCCGACGGTCTTCGTGGTCGAGGGTCCGCCATCGACATAGAGCTTGTCATGGTAGCGCCCATCGGAACGGATGCGGGTGACCATGATCCCTGCACTTTTGGTCGAATCAGCCACCATTTCGGCTTGCAGCACCATGGCCCCGGCGCCATCGCCGAACAGCACGCAAGTGGTGCGGTCGGTCCAGTCAAGGATGCGCGAGAAGGTTTCGGAGCCGATCACCAGGATGCACTCGGCCTGTCCCGTCTTGATCATCGCGTCGGCAATGCTCAGGCCATAGACAAAACCGGAGCAGACGGCCTGGACATCGAAAGCAGCACCCCGGGTGATGCCAAGATCGGCCTGGATCAAAGCGGCGGTGGCAGGAAATGTCTGGTCAGGCGTTGATGTTGCGACGATGATGAGGTCAACGGCGTCCGCCCCGAGGCCAGCATGCTGCAAGGCGCGGCGGGCGGCTTCGGCTCCCAGCGTGCGCGTGGTCTCGCTGTCATTGGCAATGTGGCGGGCCTTGATGCCGGTGCGCTCGACAATCCATTCATCGCTGGTGTCGACAACCTTGCTCATGTCGGCATTGGTCATCACGCGGGCGGGGAGAGCCGATCCGGAGCCCTTGATAACGGCCCTCCGCACCAGCTTGACGGCGTCATTCATAAGGATACTTCCGGTTGCTTGTCCTGCACGGCGGCCGGCTTGATCAGGGCGTTCATGGTGACGACGTCGGTCTTGATCTTGCTCACGAGATCATTGCGAACCATGTCGAGCGCCACGTCGATAGCGGTTGCAAAGCCCAGCGCATCGGTGCCGCCATGGCTTTTCACAACGACGCCATTGAGGCCGAGGAACACCCCGCCATTGTGCTTGCGCGGGTCCATGCGATCACGCAGTGCCGCGAATGCACCAGACGCCAGAAGTGCCCCGAGCTTCGACAACCAGGTGCGCATCAGCGATTGCTTGAGGTAGGTGGCCAGCTGCTTTGCCGTGCCTTCCGCTGCCTTGAGCGCGATGTTGCCGGTGAAGCCTTCGGTCACCACGACGTCGGCGGTGCCCTTGCCGATGTCGTCACCCTCGACGAAGCCGATATATTCAAGCGGCAGTTTGGCATCGCGCAGGATGCGGCCTGCCTCCTTCACCTGCTCGACACCCTTGATCTCTTCAACGCCAATGTTGAGCAAGCCGACGGTTGGCTTTTCGACACCGAAAAGGCAGCGTGCCATGGCCTCGCCCATCACCGCAAACTCGACCAGTTGGTTGGCATCCGCACCAATGGTGGCGCCGACATCCAGCACCACACTCTCGCTGCGCAAGGTTGGCCAGATCGCGGCAATGGCGGGGCGTGAGATGCCGGGCATGGTCTTCAGGACGAACCGCGCCATGGCCATCAACGCGCCTGTATTTCCAGCCGACACGGCAGTATCGGCCTCGCCGCTGCGCACGGCATCGATAGCCAGCCACATGCTGCTCTTACCGCGGCCTTGGCGCAGCGCCTGGCTGGGCTTGGCATCCATGGCGACGAAAACATCGGTATGGCGGATTTCGGCGCGTTCCTTCAGGTGCGGGTGGCGCTCCAGAATGGGCGCGATACGGCTCCTGTCGCCGACCAGCAGGAAGCGGACCTGGGGATGGCGCACGGCCGAGAGTGCAGCACCGGGAACCACCATGTCAGGCCCCAGGTCGCCACCCATCGCGTCCAGCGCTACGGTCAGATGTTTCTTCGTATTCAAGATTTTACCGCGACCCACTTGTGCTGGCCCGGAACCCAGGCGGGCCACCGGCAGTTCGGCCTGAAGCCATAGGAGATTGCCCGTGCGTTGTCATTGCAAAAAGGCCAGGGCCAAAATGGCCGGACCCAGTCAGGCTCAATCCAGCGGGCGTTTCGCCAGCACGGCGAAAGGCGATTCCTTCTCTACAGGAGTTTCGCCGGCCTCGATATGATCGGCGAAATCTTCACCGGACCGGCGGGGATAGGGGTCAAGGTCGAGTGCCAGCACTTCCACCGTCACTTCGCCCAGATCGATCCAGCCATTGTCGATCGGATCGGCATCGTCTTCATCCTCTTCGTTCACCGTCAAGGCGCCGGGCGGCAGGAAATAGCGCGACATAGGCACTGAAACCGTCTCGCGGAACGGCTCAAGGCTGATCACCGAGACTTGTTCGACATCAGCCGTAAGGTGACCTTCGAGCTTGATTCCTCCACCTCGCCACGGCGTGGCGCGGATGACGGCCGACAGCGAATGGAGGGCGGGAATCTTCAGCCGTTTGGCCAAAGCCTGCAATTCCGCCGGTTCAGCCGCGAGCTTTTCCGTGCTTCCAAGCTTTGGAACCCGGTCGGTCTGCAGCGGCCGGGAGAATTCCGGGATTGTCTTGTGTTTCATGGGCTTGGCTCCTTGAACTGCACATCGCCCACGGCAATTGCCGCTGGCACCTGCGTTGCCAAATGGGCGCGCTGGTCCAACATATATGCTGCCAGCTGATTGGCGTGTTCGCCAATTGGTCCATCGGGGAAGACATTGCGGGCGATGACCGCCGCCACCGAGATTGCCCCCTCGTCCAGCGCCCGGTCATAGGCGGTGACGCGTCCATAGAACACTTCTGCCATTTTGCGTACCTTCTTGCCAACCGAGACATCACCCACGCCCATTTCGCGGAGCGAACGGTCCATGTCGCGGAAAAGCTCGTCGACCAGCTGTTGGCGAAATTCCTGTTCCACGCCTTTCAGCCGGTCGAGCACCAGAAAGGCGTGCAAGGAAATCATGTCGAAGCGGCCGTCAACTGTGTCCGCCACGCCCATAACGGCATAAAAGGCCGGATGCCGCGCGGCAGCCACAATTGCTTCATAAACCCGGCGGGCGGGTGGCCGGGGGCGCTGAAATAGGCGTTTGAGGTTCATCGGATTGCCGCTAACGGATTATTAGGCTTGACGGTTTCTTAAACGGTTACGTCGAGAATGGGACAAAGATCAAAGCGCATGCTCAAATCGCCTGGCGAATACCCCTTTAGATTGTTCGCCGCTGCCGGCATTGCAATGCTGCTGGCGGCCTGCTCTCCCACGGTCGAACACCGGGGATACATCGCCAAGCCGGGTGCCTTCAACCAGATCAACAATGGCATGTCAAAGCTTGAGGTCGAGGGCGCACTTGGATCGCCGTCAACGACCGCATCAGTCAAGTACCAAGGTGATAGCTATTATTACATCACCTCAATTACCGAGAGCCGCGCCTTCCTCACGCCGGCTGAAACCGACCGAGAAGTCATCGCCATCCGGTTCAATCAATCCGACCAGGTGGTGAGTTTCGCGCAGTACGGCCTTCAGGATGGCCGCATCGTCGATGTCAATACGCGCAAGACCTTGGTCGCCGGTGAAGACACGAGCTTCCTGAAGCAACTGTTCCGCGGTGTTGGAGCGTCGAGGTCGGGTCCAATGCTCGGCAGCAAACTCTGAGCCATGGATTTCATTCTGAAAGGCGGCCGGGTGATCGATCCCTCGCAGGGGATCGATGCGGTGATGGATGTCGGCTTCAAATCCGGCAAGGTGGCAGCCGTCGCGCGTAACCTAAACAGCGGCGGGGCGGAGGTGCGGGATGTTTCGGGCCTGATCGTCACGCCCGGACTCATTGACCTTCATACCCACGTCTATTGGGGCGGCACATCGCTTGGCATCGACGCGGAAGAATTTTGCCGCAACAGCGGTGTGACGACGTCGGTCGACACGGGCTCCGCCGGCCCCGGCAATTTCATGGGCTTTCGCAAGCATGTGATCGAGCGCTCCCAGGTCCGCATTCTCGCTTATCTGCATGTCAGCCATGCCGGTATCTATGGCTTCTCCAACACCGTGATGGTGGGCGAGAGCGAAGACCTGCGCTTGATGGACCCAGTGACGGCAGTTCAGGTGGCGGATGCCAACCGCGATGTCATCGTCGGCATCAAAGTGCGGGTTGGCCGCCACGCATCGGGCGATCAGGGCGTTGCACCGCTCGACATCGCCTTGCAAGTCGCGGACGAGGCCGGCATGCCGTTGATGTGCCACATCGACGAACCGCCGCCGTCCTATGAGGACGTCATCGCCAAGCTGCGGCCGGGCGATGTTTTGACCCACGCCTTCCGCCCCTTCCCCAATGCTCCGTGTACTGTGCAAGGCACCGTGCGACCCGCCGTGATGGCCGCCCGCAAGCGCGGCGTGCTGTTCGACATCGGCCACGGCATGGGATCGTTCAGCTACAAGACGGCGCGTGCCATGCTGGCCAATGGCTTTTTACCCGACACGATTTCATCGGATGTGCACGCGCTGTGCATCAACGGACCGGCCTTCGACCAGGTCACCACCATGTCGAAGTTCTTGTGCCTGGGCGTGAGCCTCAACGAGGTCATCAAGGCCTCGACCGAAAACGCCGCCTTCGCCCTCAAACGCCCGGAACTTGGGAGCCTCAAGCCTGGCAGCGTGGGCGACGCGACAATCCTCAGTGTCGATGACGGCCAGTTCGACTATGTCGATGCGACCGGCGAACACCTGATCGGCGACCGCAAGATCAATTCGCGTGGCGTGGTGATTGGCGGCAAGTGGTGGTGGCCGGACTGAGCGCTCGCGCTCGCGTCGCCTTCAATAACTACCGGCGACGATGGCCTCGATTTCAGCATAAACGTGCTCATTTCCCGCGATGATCGGGTTGCCCTTGTGCAAGCCGTCATTGGCGAGGAAATCGCTGGTCTTCAAACCAGCTGCATGAATGACAGCGACGGCGCCGAGGCAATCCCATGACTTGATCAGCGGTTCGAAGAAGCCGATCACGCGTCCCGCCGCCACATAGCACAGTCCAAGCGCGCCCGAGCCGTCGCGGTAGAACATGCCGCCGGCTTTCAGAAAGCGCTCAAAGGCCGGGAGAAACTCGTCAGGCCCGCTCTTGGGCGAATAGCCGGTCACGGTCAGCCCATCCTTCACAGATTTTCCCGTGTGCCCCGTGATCAGCTGACCGATGAGTGTCGCCGGATGTCCTGCTCCACCCGCGAAGAGTTCGCCTCGGGCTGGCGCATAGACCATGCCGAACTGCAATTTCCCACCATGCACGAAGGCTATCGACACGCACCAGCTGGAGAGTCCGCAAATGAACGGCTGGGTGCCATCGATAGGATCGACCACCCAGATGCCCTGGCCGTCGCTATAAGCAGTGGGTGGCGTTTCCTCGCCAAGAAAGGCGTCATCGGCAAAGGCCTTGGCCAGCCGCTCGCGGATCAGCAGTTCGGTGTTGAGGTCGGCCTCGCTTGCCAGATCCTGCGGACCCTTGTTGTGAACGGTGAGCGCGCCGCGGTTGTTGAAATAGCCAAGCGCCAGATCGCCTGCCTCACGCACGAGTGCCAGTCCAAAGTTAAACCGTTCCTCGAAACGCATCGTCAATCCTTCCACAGCCAAGCGGCGCCGCGCACGCCGCTGGCGTCGCCATGCTTGTTGCGCAAGATCGGTGTGTGAAACACCGTCGAGAATATCCGCCGCGCCAAAGCGGGCGGCAGGTCGGTATAAAGTTCATCGACATTCGACATGCCGCCACCCATCACCAGCACATCGGGGTCAAGCGTGTTGACGGCAGTGGCGAGCCCCCGTGCCACGCGGTCGATGTAGCGCAGCCAGAGAAGATTGGCGAGGTGATCGCCCTTGCGCTTCAGGTCGATGATTTCCGCAGCTTTCAGTTCCACGCCCTTATGCTCCGTGTACTGAGCTTCGAAGGCGCGGCCGGAGCACCATGTCTCCATGCAGCCATGGCGGCCGCAATAGCAGGGCTTGCCGGGGATTTCGATGGTGTCCGGTAACGGCAGTGGATTATGCCCCCATTCGCCACCGGAATTGTTCGGCCCGTGGTGGGCGCGGCCATTGACCGCGATACCGGCCCCGACACCCGACCCGAGGATCACCGCGAAGACGACATTGCAACCCGCCCCTGCCCCATCCACCGCCTCGGAGGCAGCAAAGCAATCAGCGTCGTTCTCAACGCGGATGTCGCGTTGCAATGCAGCCTTGAGATCGGCTTCCACCGGTTGACCCAGCAGCCATGTGGAACTCGCCCCCTTGCCAAGCCGGCTCAGTGGTTCGAGTGAACCCGGAATACCGATGCCGATCGAGCCGTTCTGGCCGGTCTTGTCCTCCAGCCCGGCGATCATCGCCTTGATGGCGGCGATGCAGCCGCGATAGTCATGGCGCGGCGTCACCTCGCGCAAGCGCAGCAACTCGCGGCCATCGGCCTCCATCGCCACACCCTCGATCTTCGTTCCGCCCCAGTCGATGCCGATCAACATAAATATCCCCCATCACAACCAACACTCTGACGATATTGCACCGCCCGGCGCAAGTGTGATGCCAAGAAGAACCCCGCCCGGATGGCTCCGGACGGGGTTGACATTCGTCAGTGATCAGCCTTGTGGCCTCAATGCCCAGCGAGCACTGCCAGCAGCAGGAGGGCCACGATGTTGGTGATCTTGATCATCGGGTTCACGGCGGGGCCCGCGGTGTCCTTGTAGGGGTCGCCGACGGTGTCGCCGGTGACGCTTGCCTTGTGGGCTTCGGAACCCTTGAAGTGCTTCACACCCTTCGAGTCAACGAAGCCGTCCTCGAAGGACTTTTTCGCGTTGTCCCAGGCACCGCCGCCCGCCGTCATCGAGATGGCGACGAAGAGGCCCGTCACGATCACGCCCATCAGCATGGCGCCAACCGCCGAGAAGGCCGCGGCCTGGCCGGCAATCGCATTGATGACGACGTAGACGACGATCGGCGACAGCACGGGCAGCATCGAGGGGATGATCATCTCCTTGATCGCCGCCTTGGTGAGGAGATCGACGGCCCGCGCATAGTCGGGCTTCTCGGTGCCGAGCATGATGCCAGGCTTCTCCTTGAACTGGCGGC
>JANLTS010000375.1:0-5278 GCA_031363045.1 Hyphomicrobiales bacterium | reverse complement strand
GGTGCCGGTGCGGTGCGGCGTAACCTTCGGTGCGGCGCCCGGGCCTGCGACATCGACCAGCAGCACCTGGCCCGTTTCCTGGCTGTTGAAGCGATCAGCTTCTGGCGTTCCGGCATACCAAGTGGCGGGTCCGACTTGCAGGGTGCGATGCCAGTCGCCCAAGGCCAGATAGTCGAGGCCAGCACGTTTGGCGCGGTCCGGGGCGATCGGGTTATTGGCCTCGCCGCCGGCTTCGAAACCGGTGATCGAACCATGGGCGAGACCCAGCCGAATCATGCCGGGGGCGCTGTCCGCGCCGTCCATCCATGCGGTGAGGTCGGTGACGTCGGATTTCCGCCGCATGGGAGCAGGTAGCAACACGGCCTCACTGCCGAGGGCTACGGGGGCTGGCGCCAGGTGCGGCAAAACATTGGTGGGCAGGCCAAGCGCCAGCAGCCGGTCCCAGAGGCCCTGGCCTCGATGCGGATCGTGGTTGCCGGGGATGATGTGCCACGAGATGGACAGGAAACGCCGCATCCGCTCCAGCGGTTCGAGAAGGGTTTTTTGGGCCGGGGATTCAGTGTCGTAAAGATCTCCGGCGATCAGCACATGGGCGGCGTTCTCGCGCTGCGCCAGGCTGCCAATGGTTTCAATGGCGTTCAGGCGGGCCTGCTGCAGCAGGCTTTCCTTGTCGCCAAAATTGCGGAACGGCTTGCCGATCTGCCAGTCGGCCGTATGGATGAATCGCATGGATTGAGAGATGACGGCTTGGGGTCTACGCGTCAAGCCAAGGCTTCCTGCCGATTTTTCTGGCGAAGGGACGGAGGAATTCCCATATGATCGCCGGGCAAGGAGGCCCTGAGCATGTCACTGTTGTTGAACATCCTGTGGATCATTTTTGGCGGCGCCTGGATGGCACTGGGCTGGCTGATTGCGGCTGTCATCATGGCGGTGACCATCATCGGCATCCCGTGGGCCAGGGCGGCTTTCAACAACGCGCTTTATACGTTCGTGCCCTTCGGTTTTACGGCCGTGCCGCGCGATCAGCTGACGGGCCAGGACGACATCGGAACCGGCGCACTGGGCTTCATCGGCAATCTCATCTGGTTGGTGCTGGCCGGCTGGTGGCTGGCGCTTGGCCATGTCATCACCGCGGTGATGCTGGCCGTCACCATCATCGGCATTCCCTTCGCCTGGGCACATCTGAAGCTTGCCGGCCTCGCGCTTTGGCCGGTTGGCAAGACGATCGTCGCCAATGACCGTTTGCGCAATGCCTAACTCAGGCGGCCTGAGCGGAAGGCATCGACGGTGCGCATGACGCCGCGCAATTCAGCCAGGCCTTTGAGCCTGCCGATGCAGGAATAGCCGGGGTTCACTTTCTTGCCGATGTCATCGACGATCAGATGGCCATGGTCGGGCCGCATCGGGATGGTGCGGC
Source organism: Hyphomicrobiales bacterium (assembly GCA_031363045.1). GTDB lineage: Bacteria > Pseudomonadota > Alphaproteobacteria > Rhizobiales > Aestuariivirgaceae > Aestuariivirga. The sequence goes on along the minus strand of JANLTS010000375.1, from coordinate 3,861 downwards.
CTTCTTGCGTTTCGACATCACGAAGTGCTGCAACAACACCGATCATGTCGGTGTCGCCATCCAAGTGCTCGGCCTCATAGAACGAGCCATCGGCTTCGCGCGTGGTATTGCGCAGGTGCGTGAAGTGGATGCGGGGACCGAAAGCTTTTGCCATCTGCACCAGATCATTGGCGGGATTGGCGCCATAGGAACCGGTGCACAGCGTGACCCCATTGGCGGGGCTCGGCACGGCATCGAAAAGTTTCTGCGTGTCGCTTTGTGTCGAGTTGACGCGCGGCAGGCCGAACAGCGGGAAGGGCGGATCGTCGGGGTGAATGGCGAGTTTTATCTGAATCTCTTCAGCCACTTCGGCAATCTCGCTGACAAACTGGAAGAGGTGCTGGCGCAGGCCTTCAACGCTCAAGTCGCGGTATTCGTCAAGCTGGCGCAAAAAGCTCTGGCGATCATAGACGGCTTCGCGCGCTGGCACCCATTCAATCAAGTTACGTTCGATTTGCGCCAGCTTGCTTTCGGGCGATGACGCCAGCCGGGCTTTCGCCGCTGCGATGCGCTCTGCCGGATGATCGGCCTCGGCGTTGCGGCGCTTGAGGATCAGCACATCATAGGCGCAGAGGTCGACCATGTCGAAGCGCAGCGCCGTGCCGCCATTGGGCAATGGCCAATCGAGGTCAGTGCGCGTCCAGTCGGTGATGGCCATGAAATTGTAGCAGCAGACCTTGATGCCGGCACGCGCCACGGCGCGGAGCGACGCCTTGTGATTGTCGATCTTCTGGCGGTAATCGCCGGTGCGGGTCTTGATGGCTTCCGGCACGGCGATCGACTCGACCACGTCCCAGGTCAGGCCCGCGCTTTCGATCAACGCTTTCCGCTTCATCATCTCGTCATCGGTCCAGGCCTGGCCGCGATTCATATGATGCAGGGCGGAGACCACGCCCACAGCGCCCGCCTGCCGCACGTGGGCGAGCGTCACGGGATCATCGGGGCCGAACCAGCGCCAGGTTTGCCTCATGGATGCGTTCTCCTGAAGTCTTCGCAGGTTTTCCGCGCGCCGTTCCTGAACAGGCTGTCGAGCGCGCGGGCCACGGCGGTGGTGAACACGGGATTGACCGCCAGGTCGCGGCCGAACACCTGATCCAGCGACAGCAGCGAAGAAGCCAACAGGGCTGCATCACTGCCAGCGGCATCGCCGTGCTGGCGCAGTGTGGCGCTCAAGGGATCGCGCACGTCGATGGCCTGACCCTTCTCGTCGATGCCCGTCACATAGCGCATCCAGGCGGCAACACCCAAGGCCAGCGCATCAATCGGCGCGCCAGACTGTAGCCGCTCGCGGATGGTGCCCAACAGGCGCTGCGGCAGTTTCTGCGAGCCATCCATGGCGATCTGCCAGCAACGATGCTTCAGCGCCGGATTGCGGAAGCGGCGCAGCAGCGCCTGCTTGTAGGCTTCGATATCGGCGCAGGGCGGCACGGGAAGCGTTGGGGTCACTTCCACATGCATGAGATGGCTGACGAGATGTGCAAGTGCCTGGTCATTCATGCAATCGGCAATGGTCTCGTGTCCCGCCAGATAGCCGAGATAAGCCATGGTCGAATGCGCGCCATTCAGCAGGCGGAGCTTCATCAGTTCAAAGGGCACGATGTCGGAGACGAAGGTGGCGGCCCAGTCCGGCCGGCCTTGCGGGAAACGATCTTCGATCACCCAGTTGTTGTAGATCTCGGTGACGACGGGCCATGCATCGTCGAAGCCCGTGGCGGCGGTGATGCGGGCGCGGTCCTGATCGGTTGTGGCCGGCACGATACGGTCCACCATGGTGGCGGGGAAGGCCACATGCGCGGCGACGTAAGCGCCAAGTGCCGGATCGGCCAATGCCGCAAGGCGGGTCACCACTTTCGCCACGGTGCGGCCATTGGCGGGAAGGTTGTCGCAGGTGAGCACCGTGAAGGGCGGCAACCCCTGTGCACGGCGCTGGCGAAGTGCCGCAACGAGGAAGCCGGGGGCGGAACGCGGCTGATCCATGTGGGCGAGATCATGGATGATGTCGGGGTGCTGCTCGTTCAATTCACCGGTCGCGGGATCATGGGCATAGCCCTTCTCGGTGACGGTGAGCGAGACGATCTTGACGGATGGCAGGCACATGGCCTCGATCAGTGCCCGAGGGTTCTCCGGCGCCACCAGAATGTCCCGCAGCGCGGCGATGACCCGGAATCGCTCGCCGGTCTCGTCGCTTTCGGCCAGCGTGTAGAGATAGTTTTGGGGTTTCAGCGCATCGCGCGTATCGCCCGAGCGCAGGCTAGCGCCGACGATGCCCCAACGCCTGTCACCCGCCGCGATGGCCTGATCGGTGTAATCCGCCATGTGAGCGCGGTGAAAGGCGCCGACGCCCAAATGGACGATGCCGGTTTCGAGGGCCGCCGGATCATAGGCGAGGGGAGGCAATGTAGAACGGGAAAGACGGGGCATGGGGGACAATCGCATTTGGCTTGGAGAGTATTTCAATCAACGTGGCAGGTTTGTCCAGATGGGTGAAGCCGCTCCCGCATGGCACCATGTGGCGCTGTGGGCAGATTTCTGGTAGAGTTCACACCATGACCAGTGCCATTTCCCGTATCACAATCAATTCCAGTATCTGCGGTGGCCGCCCGGTCATCCGCAATCTGCGCATTCGCGTGTCGGACATTCTGGATCTGCTGGCCGCCGGAGAGAGCCGCCACGCGATTCTCACGGACTATCCCTACCTTGAAGACGAGGACATCACAGCTGCGCTGGAGTATGCCTCGGCCGCCGCGTCGCATCGCGTGATCGCAGCTGAGTGAACTTGCAGTTCCTCGTCGATGCTCAGTTGCCAATTGCCCTCGCCAGGTGGATTGCGGCCAAGGGCTATCCTGCAATTCATGTTCATGACCTTGGCATGGAAGGCTCGGCGGATTCAGCAATTTGGGCCGAAGCCCTTCGCCGGAACGCTACAATAATTACGAAAGACGAGGATTTTGTTGCCGTGGTTCGAAAGGGCGCGGCACCGCAAGTCGTCTGGGTCCGAATAGGAAACGTGTCTCGGCGTGATTTGCTATTGCGTCTGGAGAGGGTCTTCGCGGAACTGATTGAGGCGCTGCAAGCAGGCGAATCTGTCGTCGAAATCAGATAGGTCCGCCGTTTACGCCCCCACCGCCAAGCCCACCTCGCCGCGCTCAGCGATCTTCGCGCGTTCCTTGGCCTTTTCGGCCATGGCTTCCTCACGGCGTTTCATCACCTCGTAGATGATGGCGCCGGCGAGTGAGATGCCGATGATGATGACGGCGAGAGCCGAGAGCGCCGGCGTCGTGCCCTGGCGGACCTGACCGGCCAGCACGGTCACCAGCGTCTTGTCGGCGAGGATGGCGAAGGTCGTTGTGTTGTAGTTCTCGAAGCTCGACAGGAAGGCGATGACGCTGGCCGAGATCATGGCGGGTTTCAGGAAGGGCAGCAAGATGTGCCAGAAGACCTGCGGGTAAGAGGCGCCGAGATCGAGGGCTGCTTCTTCCTGCGCACGGTCGAAGCGCTGCAACCTTGCCATGATGATCAGCAGGCAATAGGCGGCGACAAAGCTCGACTGGCCGAAGATCGACAGCACGATGCCCTTGTAGAACAGGGCTTTGGAAACGTCCGTCACTGACAGCACGTCCTTCCAGAAGATCACCGTCGAAATGCCGATGATGACGCCGGGTGTCAGCACCGGCGAGATGGTGACGAGGTAGAACAGGCTCCGCGCGCGGTGATAGATCTGGCCCATGATGATGGCGGCGGCGAGCCCAACCGGCACCGAGATGGAGACGACACCAAACCCGATGATGAAGGAGTTCCACAAACCCTCCAACAACTGGCGGT
>JANLTS010000349.1:0-3531 GCA_031363045.1 Hyphomicrobiales bacterium | reverse complement strand
AAGTTCGGCGTCAAAAAAACCTATCCCGATTATCGCGACATGCTGGCGGACACGGAAATAGACGCTGTGTCGATCGTCACCATGTGGGACCAGCATACGGATCCCGCCATCGCCGCACTCGAAGCTGGAAAACATGTGTTCCTGGAGAAGCCGATGGCTTCGACGGTTGCCGATTGCGCAACGATCATCGCTGCTTCCAAGACCGCGAAAGGCATCCTGCAAATCGGCCATATCTGCCGTTTCAATCCGCGCTATCGCATGGCCAAGCTGGCGATCGATGAAGGCCGTATCGGCAAGATCGTTTCATTGTCGTCGCGCCGCAATATCCCGGCCGCCTGGACGCCAACCATTCTCGACAAGATCGGCCCCATCGTGGGCGATGCCATTCATGATACCGACCTGATGCTGTGGTTCACCGGCGACCAGATTATCAGCGCCTATGCGCAGACCGTCAGTGTACGGAACTTGAAGTTCCCCGACATCGGCCAGACCATGTACCGTTTCAAGGGCGGGGCGACGGCAACGCTCGAAACCGTGTGGTGCATGCCGGAGAAGACGCCGTTCGACATCGACGAGCGCATGTCGATCATCGGCACCGAGGGCATCATCCACATCCAGGATACGTTCCCCAATCTCGGCATCGTCGACAAGTCAAGGCTGCACAGCCCGGATACCACCTATTGGCCGATGTTCGACGGCGTGCGCGGCGGTGCACTGCGCGCCGAATTCGACTATTTCGCCAATTGCGCGCTGAAGGGCATCACACCCGCCATCGGCAAGCCGGAAGATGCAGCGGCAGCACTCGCGGCAACGCTTGCAGCTGAGGAATCAGCGCGCAGCGGCAACGTCATCAGGATCGGATAGGAGAGACATCATGGCGGCAGCAAAGCTTCGGGTTCTCGTCGTTGGCCTCGGTAACATGGGAATGAGTCACGCGCTGGCTTACACCCGCATCCCGGATTTCGAGGTGGTGGGCGTGTGCGAACGGCGCATCGCCAAGCGCGATCTGCCGGATGCCTTGAAGGGTGCGAAGAAATTCGACAAATTCGAAACCGCACTGGCCGAATTGAAGCCCGATGTCGTGTCGATCAACACGCTGCCCGATACACATGCGCAGTATGCGATGATGGCGATGGAAGCCGGTGCGCATGTGTTCGTCGAAAAACCGCTGGCGGATAAGGCGGAGAATGCCGAGAAGGCGGTGGCCACAGCCAAGCGCACGGGCAAGAAACTGGTGATCGGCTATATCCTCCGCCAGCATCCGTCATGGATCAAGTTCATCGAAATCGCCCAGCAACTTGGTACGCCCTTGGTGTTCCGCATGAACCTCAACCAGCAATCCAACGGCGAGACCTGGGACTGGCACAAGCGGTTGCTCAATTCATTTCCGCCGATCGTCGATTGCGGCGTGCACTATGTCGATGTCATGTGCCAGATGACAAAAGCGAAGCCGATCAAGGTGCACGCCATCGGTGCCAGGCTCAGCAACGAGGTCGCCCAACAAAACTACGGCATGCTGCAGGTGATTTTCGATGACGGCTCTGTGGGATGGTATGAGGCCGGCTGGGGGCCGATGATGAGCGAGACGGCGTTCTTCGTGAAGGACGTAATCGGCCCCAAGGGCTCGGTGTCGATCGTCATGGCCGAGACGGCGGGCAGCGTGAAGTCCGACGACATCAATGCCCATACCAAGACCAGCCAGATCCTCTGGCATCATGCCGACATGACGACCCCCGACACCCGCATCGACATGAGCGACGAACCGGACCACAACGAACTCTGCGAGCGCGAACAGCGCTACCTGCTGAAAGCCATCCGCGAGGATCTCGACTTGAGCGAGCACATGAATGACGGCGTCAAGAGCCTCAAGATCGTGCTCGCCGCCGACCGTTCGATCCACGAAGGCCAGGTTGTGATGCTGGAGTGATTCATGCGGTCCGTTCGACCGACTTGGCCTGCGAAGGCGGTGAGCGAGTGCGAGGATTCCGCCGCGGTGATCGCCATGGCGCTTCGTGGTAAGAAGTTGGAAGACTCACTTTTCCGACGAACGGGTGCCGATGAAATTTCGCCGCAGAACTCTTGATGAACTGGCCGATATGATCTGCGGAAACGTCAATGCGGATACCAGCCTGTTTCCCTACCGGAGCAGTAGCTATCTCTCTCGGTTCTTTGAGGACGCGGATACCGAATACCGCCACGATGGATCGACGCGAGCGTGGTGGGTAGCAAATACCTTGGAGGAAGTTCTCAAGGAACTGTGGAAAGATGCCAACACGCCACCGGACGCCTTCCTGCGGGTCGTTGCGACCATGATGGATCAGGGAGATGCGCATAACGAGGCAAGCGACCGTCCAGGCGCAATGGCGCAACTGAACGCCACCCTTGCACGGGAAGGGTTTGAAGCGTTCTACGGCGATGATCGCCGCTGCTATCTGCGGCACACCACAACAAGAACGGTCCTAGGCGCGGCAGCAAACCCCCACCGCCCCATGTCGCAAGAGGAAATCAAGCGCCGGGATCAACTATCGGCCTATCTTGACCGTGCGAACGAGGATGGGTTGATCGAAGAAGTTCTGCTGCCGCTGTTTCGTCAGCTTGGCTTTCAAAGGATCACGGCTGCCGGTCATAAGGACAAGGCCCTTGAGTACGGCAAGGATGTTTGGATGCGATACGTTCTGCCGACGTAGCATGTTCTCTATTTCGGCCTACAGGCAAAAAAGGGGAAACTGGATGCTGCGGGCTCACCCAGGATGGGAAGTTCGAATATTGCGGAAATTCTGAACCAGATATCCATGATGATCGGTCACGAGATATTTGATCCGGAGGTCAGTCGGAAAGTTCTGGTCGATCATGTCTTCATCGTCGCCGGAGGCGAGATAACCAAGGCTGCTCGCAACTGGCTCGGTGGCAAACTCGATGCGACCAAGCGCAGTCAAGTGATGTTCATGGAGCGCGATGACATCCTGAATCTTTTCGTTGTCAGCAACGCTCCAATGCCCAAAGGTGCGATGTCGGCTGCCTTGACCGCAGACGACAAGATTCCCTTTTAACATTTGAGTATCGGCATGCGACCGAGAAGAACTCCAAGTGCCAAGTTTGGTTCAGCCACTCGAATAAATTCGTTCATCGGATCATCATGCTGGTTTTGGTGCGCCCTACGGGAGTCGAACCCGTCTTTACAACGTGAAAGGCTGTCGTCCTAACCGATAGACGAAGGGCGCCCACTTCATCGGCACATCCGCTGCAGCAAAGCTTGCACTTCACCGGGATGGGCCGAAAGCGTGGCCTCTATAGGGGGGTTCGGCAGGCTTGGCAAGCACCTTGAGGCTGGCTTTCGGCTCCTCGGTCGCCAGCCATTTCAATGGTTGAAACACTGCAGTCATTCAACGTTGACATTTGAATTTGTCGTAGGGATAACCGATGACTGGCAATCGGGAAACATCGACATTGGAAAAAATTGTTATCGCTGAAACGACCGACTTCCAAGATGAGGCCTTGGGCTCGATCAAGCTGATTAATTTTACCAACAGC
>JANLTS010000327.1:0-2267 GCA_031363045.1 Hyphomicrobiales bacterium | reverse complement strand
AAGTCGCCGATTCCCCTGCATCACCGGATCATCAGGTCTTGTGACATTGACACGGTAGTCGATGATGTTGCCGGGGTGCGAAACCCACTGGCCGCCGGTCATGAACTGGTATTCCGTCTCTTTCCTGAAACTGTCGCACATCTGGCCGTGGAAGCCGGCAAGCCCGACACCGCCACGCACGGCGGCGGTGAGGCTTGAGACCTCTTCCTTGGCAATCTCCGACATGGTGACGATCGGAACGATCAACGACAGACCGTTCAGGCCGGGATCGAGATAGGCGGCTGTCGCGTTTGAGACCGTGACGTCGAAACCGTGAGATTCGAGCAGGGCAGAGATCACACCCGCGCAGGCTTCAGGCGTGTGGCCCTCCCAACCGCCCCAGACGATCAGTGCCCGGCGCTTGCTCATCTCTCAAGCCGCCCGTGCATTATCTTTGCGCGCCCAGGCTTCCATCTGGTCGAGACCGGTCTCGAAGATATCGAACATCTCGTGGATCTGGTCGGCGGTGATGATCAAGGGCGGGCACAAGGCGAGACAGTCCTGCACGTTGCGGACGATGAGGCCGAGCTCCTGCATTTTACTGACCGCCGTGGCGCCGATCATTTTCTTGGGGTCGAAGGAACGCTTGGTGGCCTTGTCGGCGACGAGCTCTACGGCTCCGATGAAGCCAACGCCACGGGCTTCGCCCACCATCGGATGATCTGCCAATTTCATCAGACGCGACTGGAACAGCGGCGACAGCTTCTTCACATGCTCCATGATCTTGTCGCGCTGATAGATCTCGATAGTCTTGAGCGCCACGGCGCAGCCCACGGGATGAGCGGTGTAAGTATAGCCGTGGCCAAAGGTGCCGAGCTTGCGGCTTTCATCCAACATTGCCTGATAGAGGTCTTCCTCGATGGTGATGGCCGACATCGGGAAATAGGCAGATGTGATGGCCTTGGCCATGGTGATCGACTGCGGCTTCATGCCCATGGTCTGCGAGCCGAACCAGTTGCCGGTGCGGCCGAAGCCGGTAATCACTTCGTCGGCGATGAAACGGATGTCGTATTTCTCAAGGATCGGATGGATCTTCTCGAAGTAGCCCTTGGGCGGCATGATGACGCCACCAGCGCCCATCACCGGCTCGGCGATGAAGGCAGCGCAGGTCTCTGGGCCTTCGCGGAGGATCAGGTCTTCGAGGTCCTGCGCCAGACGTGAGGCGAATTGATCTTCGGTTTCATCCTCGAGGCCGTAGCGATAAAAGTGCGGGCAAGAAGTGTGGACGACATTGCGGATCGGCAAGTCGAAATCATTGTGCACCCAGGGCAGGCCGGTGAGCGAGGCGGACGCGATGGTGACGCCGTGATAGGCACGCATGCGCGAAATGATCTTCTTCTTCTGAGGTTTGCCCCTGGCATTGTTCATGTACCACGTGAGCTTGATCTGCATGTCATTGCCTTCCGAGCCCGAGGTGCCGAACAGCACCTTGGAGGCCGGACAGGGGGCGAGCTCTTTCAGCTTCTCGGAGAGCTCGATGACGCCGTCATGCGACTTGCCGCCGAAAGCGTGGGTGAAAGAGACCTTGCGCATGGCGTCCGCCGCCGCCACGACGATTTCCTCGTTGCCATAGCCCAAGGCCGTGCACCACAAGCCGGCCAGACCCTCAATGTAACGCTTTCCGGTATCGTCATAGAGATAGATGCCGCGGCCTTCATTGAGGATCAGGGGGCCCACTTCGCGATGGCGCGCGAGATTGGTGTAGGGATGGATGACGGTCTCGATATCGCGGACGGCCATATTGGACAGCGGCATGGAAATTCCTCCTGAGCGAAGCGGGCTTATAGCAGTGGCGGGCGCGATTGGACAGGCATGCTGGGTTTGCGGCAAATGCGGGGCTGGCGGGGGGATTTGGGAGTGACGATGTCAATCAGCGTGGGTTCAGACGTGTTTCATCCTTGGCGAGGGTGACAATTGTTTGTCCCTCAAGGTTGGTGGGTGGCACGGGCGCCGCCCGGTGCGATGGTGCCAGCTTGTGCAAGCTGGCGGTAATAGCGCCAAGCAGCGCCCGAAATCCGGCAGGACTTCTTCGCATAACGGAGAGCACTTCGGAACTCCCGGCTTGTGGGAACCTAACTGCCCAGAAGGGCGCGGGGATCGTAGTATCCCCGGGGCTCTCCGCCTGCCCCCGGAAGTTCCGGCCACGTTAACCGGAACCCGCAGGCCTGCCATTCCACCCCATCCGAGCTCACCGTCATGAGCAGGACCCCAAAGGGGATGAAACGCAA
>JANLTS010000316.1:0-2480 GCA_031363045.1 Hyphomicrobiales bacterium | reverse complement strand
GCGCGTGGCCTCGGCGCCGCCGAGGCCGCCGTAGATGCGGCTGACGTTCACGATGTCTCCAGGCCTTGCAACCTTGGGCACCAGCACGGCATCGGGTGAGGCCTCGGCTGCCATGCGCAGGTCGTCGATGCCCCAGGGCGTATCGAGGCCATTGATGCGGATCACCAGTTCACGGCGGCCATAGCCTCCGGCGCGGATGGCGGCCAGCACCTTGGCCCGGGCCTCGGCCTTGGAATCCGGCGCCACCGAATCCTCAAGATCGAGAATCAGCGCGTCCGCCGCAAGGCTTTTGGCCTTCTCCAGCGCCCGCTCGTTAGCGCCGGGCATATAGAGAACGCTGCGGCGGGGTCGTAAGGTCATGCGGTTTCCATCGCTTGTTGCAACGGAAGGCTAACCGCCGCCTTGCCGGAAAGAAAGCCCACTTTTGCAGGGGAATCGGGTGAAGGTATTTAGGCGGCGATGAGACTGACGAGGAAGTCGTCGTCCCATGCTGCGGTTTTGCGGCGCAGGCGGATGGAATCCTTTCCCGGCGCCTTGCGGTAGAGATTGTGCGCCATGTGCCTTATGGTCGTGAAATTGGCTGGCGCGTGCTCGGTCCGGATGCGGCATTCGTCGTCGCGGAAGGTCATGTCCATGGTCCAGTGGAGGCTGTTCTCGACGCTCCAGTGTTCGCGGATCATTGGCCCTGAGAGCTTGGCTTCGAGCGTCAGGGAGGTGATGTAGAAGCGCGTCTCGCGTTCGATCCTGTCGGCGAACTCACGCTGGCTTTCGACCATGAGAACGCTTTTCAGTCCCGGCCATTTGTGCCGCGCCTGCAGCCAGCCGACATCGTGGATCGCGGTGTATTTTCGCGTCTCGACGCGGCCGTGATCGGCGTCCACGGTTTGATGCGTGCTGATCGTCGTATCTTCAAAACCTCTTGTTTTCTGCTCGTTTGCGAAGATCTCCACATCCTCGCGCAACGTTCCCTGATTGCCCTTGAGGGCGAGAATGTAATCGGCTTTCTTCTCGATGATTTTCGCCGCTATATCGCGTTGACAGCCCATGGCGTCGATGGTGATCACAGCACCTTCGATCGCCATCATGTCGAGGAGTGCTGGGATGGCGACGATCTCGTTCACTTTCACTTTCACTTGCGCGAGGACGAGACGCTGGCGCGCCGCGAAGGCGGAGACCATGTGGATAGCTTCCTTCGCGTTCTTCTTGCCGCCCGTGCCGCGCATGGTCTTGCCGTCGATGGCGATGACTTCCACCGGCGTCCTGGTCAACGCCGCGACCCAATCGACGAAGCAACGCTGGAAAGCCCCGGCGTCGAGCGTGGCGAAGATATCGCCCAACCGGTCATGCGGCGCGGTGCCATCGGCAAAGGGCAGAAACCGGCGCAGCAGTGCCAGCTTCTTCTCGCCGAAGCGCGCGATGTCGGTGAAACTTTCCGCATTGGCCAGCACCGCCAGCAGCGACAGCAACAAAATCTCGTTGAGCGGATATATCACTTTCCCGACCTGACGATGGTCCGGCAAGCCCTTGAAATAATCCAGAAAAACCGTCGTCTCACCAAACGCGCCAAACTCCGCTGTTGCATCCATCATCGCCATTCTCCACCATCCGACTCAGTGGATCACAACAGATTCAGTAATTCAGCAGTTTGTCACGTACTTCTTCACCCGATTACCCTGCCCACTTTTGGCGTAGCTCTTGTGAGCGATCCGCGTTTTCGGCAATGTGCCGCCCCATGAAAACAGTTGACGTTGTGATCGTAGGCGGTGGCGTGGTCGGCAGCGCCAGCGCCTGGTACTTGCGGAAGCACGGATTTTCCGGCTCCATCGCCATTGTCGAGAAGGACACGACCTACCAGTCGGGCTGCACCGCGCGCTCCGCCGGCGGCATCCGCCAGCAATTCTCGACGCCGGAAAACATTGAGCTTTCGAAATTCGGCCTGAAGCTGGTGCGGAACCTCAAGGAGGAGTTTGGCCCCGACGCCGATGTCGGTTTCCGCGAGCAGGGCTATCTCATTCTGGCCTCCGACAGCGGCATGCCGATCCTCGAACAGAACCACGTCGTCCAGATCGCCCACGGCGCCGACAACCTCATCCTCAAGGATGGCGATCTCGGTGCGAGATTTCCCTGGCTCGTCACCGATGGTTTGGCAGGCGGCTGTTTCGGGCTATCGGGCGAAGGCTGGATCGACCCCTATTCGCTGATGTCGCTGTTCCGGAAGGGCGCCATGGCCAAGGGCGTGGAAGTTATCGCCGATGAAGTCACAGGGGTCACGATGGACGAGCAGCGCATCGCCGGCGTGACGCTGGCATCGGGCGAATTAATTGGCTGCGGCACGCTGGTGAATGCGGCGGGAACCGGAGCCGGAGCCCTTGCCGCGATGGCCGGCATCGCCCTCCCCGTCGGCCCGCGCAAGCGCTATGTCTATGTGCTGGATTGCCCGGCCGCCACCGAGGCGCTGCACAAGGCGCCGCTCACCGTGC
>JANLTS010000278.1:0-1542 GCA_031363045.1 Hyphomicrobiales bacterium | reverse complement strand
CAGCGCGCCACCGAATATTCCGACGTGCTCGAAACCATCCGCATGTTCGCCCATGACAAGGGCTGGGTGACGAGGCTGCGCGAGGCGATTGATACTGGCCTCACCGCCGAAGCCGCCGTCGAGCGCGTGCAGAATGACAATCGCGCCCGCATGATGCGGACACCCGATCCCTATCTGCGCGATCGCATGCACGATCTCGACGATCTGTCGAACCGCTTGCTGCGCAGCCTGACTGGCGCCATTGCGACGGCGTCGCGCACCGATTTGCCGGCCAACTCGATTGTCATCTCGCGCAATATGGGTCCGGCCGAACTCCTTGACTATGACCGCACCAAGTTGCGCGGCGTGGTGCTCGAAGAAGGTGGCCGCAACAGCCATGTGGCAATCGTCGCGCGGGCCCTTGGCATTCCCGCCGTAGGCCAGGCGGCGGGCCTCATCGATCTCGTCGATACCGGCAGTCCGGTGATCATCGATGGTGGAACGGGAGAAATCTTCGTCCGTCCGTCCAAGGATTTGCAGCGCGCCTATGCCGAGAAGGTCCGCTTCTATGCAAGAAAGCAGGCACAATATGCGGCCCTTCGCGACGAACCGGCGGTCACCCGGACCGGCGAGAAGATCGAGCTCAACATCAATGCCGGCCTGATCGTCGACCTGCCGCACCTGCATGATTCAGGTGCTGATGGCGTCGGCCTCTACCGCACCGAATTGCAGTTCATGCTGGCCTCGCGCTTCCCCAGGCTGTCGCAGCAGATCCGCCACTATTCGCAGATCATCGAGCAGGCCAGGGGCAAGCCCGTCACCTTCCGCACCCTCGACATCGGTGCCGACAAGGTGCTGCCCTATCTTCGTCAGCCCAAGGAGGAAAACCCGGCTCTGGGCTGGCGTTCGATCCGCATGGCGCTTGACCGGCCGGCCTTGCTCAGATTGCAGCTCCGTGCCCTGATGATGGCGGGCGCGGGCATCCCGATGAAGATCATGTTCCCGATGATTGCCGACATCGAGGAATATAAGCGCGCCCTCGAAGTGGTCGAGATCGAGAAGGCGCATCTGCTGAAGCGCGGCCATGTGCTACCAACGCCGTTGAAGCTGGGCGTGATGATCGAGGTCCCCTCGCTGCTGTGGCAGCTCGATCATCTGCTGCCATTGGTTGATTTCGCGTCGATCGGTTCCAACGATCTGGTGCAATTCCTGTTTGCCTCCGACCGCGGCAACCCCAAGCTTGCCGGGCGCTATGATCCCTTGAGCCCGGCAGCCCTTGGTGCCATGCGGCTGATCGTCGAGAAGGCGGAGAAGCACAAGAAGCCGGTGACGCTGTGTGGCGAGCTGGGCGGACGCCCGCTCGAGGCCATGGGCCTGATCGGTGTGGGCTTGACGTCAATCTCCATGGTGCCCTCGGCCATTGGCCCGGTGAAGGCCATGGTGCGCTCGCTCGACCAGACAAAGCTCTGGGCCTTCATGCAACCGCTGCTGAACAGCCCGCTCCACACCATCCGCCCCGAGCTGATGGAATTCGCCCAGCGCAATGGCGTCGTGCTCTAACAG
>JANLTS010000269.1:0-3669 GCA_031363045.1 Hyphomicrobiales bacterium | reverse complement strand
ATCTGCAAGGAGATCTGGTCGATGGCACGTACCTCGCCGTAATAGCGGCACACGCCCGTGAAGCGAACCGCGGGGGCAGTCTCGGCCATGACCGGCAACGGGCGGCGAGAAACCTCACCGCCCTCGATAGAAAGCTAGCGGCCGCCCAGAATGGCGATGTAGTCGGTGACCCAGCGGTAGTAGGGCACGCAGCCGCCGCCCTGGGTGGCGCACTTGGCAATTGGGGTGCGCCAGAAGTGGACTTTTTCAAAGTTGCCGATGCCGTTGGTGTCGCAACCGGTGTCGGTCAACAGCGCATTGCCCTTGCAAGCACCGGGAACGGCGGGAACCGAGCCGAACCAGGCGGCGAGATCGCCCTGCAGTTTCGGATTGATCGAGTGCTCGAGCCACATGTAGGCGCAGTTGGGATGGGCGGCATCGACATGCATCATCGTGGTGTCGGCCCAGCCGGTTGCACCTTCAGCCGGAATGGTGGAGGCGATCGGGGTCTTCTCCATCGCCGCCTTGTCAGCCTGAAGGATGTTCACCTGGAAAGGCCATGACGAAGAGGCGACGACGCCTTCGTTCTTGAAGTCATCGATCTGCATGAAGGCATCGTGCCAGTAGCGGCCAACCAGGGCCTTCTGGGCGCGCAGCAAGTCAAGGGCCGCCTTGTACTGTTCTTCATTCAGCTCGTAGGGGTCCTTGATGCCGAGTTCGGGCTTCTTCGACATCAGATAGAGTGCGGCGTCGGCGATGTAGATTGGTCCGTCGAAGGCCTGAACGCGGCCCTTGTTGGATTTGCCGTCGGGCAGGTTCTGTTCTTCGAAGACCACCGACCAGCTTTTCGGTGCTTCCGGGAACACCTTGGTGTTATAGGCGAGAACGTTGGCACCCCACTGATAGGGAACGCCATAGTGGACACCTTCGACAGTGTGCCACGGCGCATTCTGCAGGCGCTCGTCGACCGACTTCCAAGAGGGGATGAGATCGGTGTTGATTGCCTGAACGCGCTTGCCTGAGATCAGGCGGAGCGATGCGTCACCCGAGGCGGTGACGAGATCGAAGCCGCCTTCGTTCATCAGCGCCACCATTTCATCCGAAGTGCCGGCGTTCTTGATGTTCACCTTGCACTGGGTCTTGGCTTCGAAGTCCGTCACCCAGTCATAGGACTTGTCGGTTTCGCCGCGCTCGATGTAGCCCGGCCAGGCAACGATATCGACCTGGCCTTCGCCAGCGCCCATTTCCTTCTTCATCTCCTGGGCGGACGCTAACCCCGCCACGGCAGCCATGGCTGCAAACGATACGATCGCTCGTGTCACGAATGTCATGTTGTGTTTTACTCCCTGTGGGCCCGTGTCCTGGTGCGCCAGCTTGGCAGCACGTCCCGGCCCGTGCGATGCAGTTTGAACCAGAGTCCCGGGTAAGTTCAACCCCCCGGGGAGGTAAAAGAGGGTAACATGGCCAGCCTGTTCATCAAAACGCCACTCGCCATGCTGACGGAGGAGGCTGGAGGCGGACTTGTGGTGCGCGATGGCCGCATCGCTGAGTTGTTGAAGCCCGGCCAGGAACCTTCGGCGCCGGTCGATCAGGTGTTCGATGCGTCGCGGCACGTGGTGCTTCCCGGTCTGGTCAACACCCATCACCATTTTTACCAGACGCTGACGAGGGCGCATCCGCAAGCCATCAACAAGCAATTGTTCGACTGGCTGAAGGCGCTTTATCCAGTGTGGTCGCGGCTGACGCCCGAGACGATGCGGCTGGCGACACGCCTGGCGCTGACGGAACTGCTGATGTCTGGCGTTACCACCACGTCCGATCATCACTACCTGTTCCCGGCGCATCTTGATGAGGCCATGGACATACAGGTTGATGAGGCGAGAAAGCTTGGGCTCCGCATGATGGTGACGCGGGGGTCGATGAATTTGTCGGTCAAGGATGGCGGGCTGCCGCCTGATAGCGTGGTGCAGGACGAGGACACGATTCTGGCTGATTGCGAGCGGGTAATCAGCAAGTACCATGAGCGTGGCGATGGCGCGATGATCCAGGTGGCGCTGGCGCCATGCTCGCCGTTCTCGGTGACGAAGTCTCTGATGTGCGCGTGCGGCGCGTTGGCTGAAAAACACGATTGCCGCCTGCACACGCATCTGGCCGAAACCCACGATGAGGATGCCTTTTGCAAATCGATGTTCGGGATGAGTCCGCTGGATTATCTCGATGAGATGGGTTGGCTCAATGACCGCACGTGGCTGGCGCATGGCATTCATTTTTCCGATAGCGATGTGGCGCGGCTTGGCAAGCATGGCGTTGGTGTCTGCCATTGTCCCACTTCCAACATGGTGCTGGCATCTGGCCAATGCCGAACGCGCGAGCTGGAAGCGGCGGGTGCCCCTGTGGGGTTGGGGGTTGATGGCTCGGCTTCAAACGACTCGTCCAATCTGATGGAGGCCGTCCGCCACGCGCTGATGATCAACCGGCTGACCTATGATGCGACGATCACCCATCTCGATGCATTGCGCTGGGCAACGCAGGGCTCGGCGCGCTGCCTCGGGCGTTCGGATATCGGCGAGATCGCGGTTGGAAAGCAGGCCGATCTGGCGTTGTTTACGCTCGATGAGTTGCGCTTTTCGGGAGCGGGCGACCCCGTTGCGGCTCTCGTTCTGTGCGGTGCGCATCGCGCTGACCGGGTGATGGTGGCGGGGCGCTGGCTGGTGATTGACGGCAATCCTGTTGGTATTGATGTTGGCGCATTGCGAGCCGCGCATGGGCTTGCGGCAAGGGCTTTTCTCTGATCGGCTGTCCGGTTGACCTGCATCAAGGCCCGGCGCTTGGCGGGTTCTATGGATTGTTGGCGCGATCAATTTAGCGCCGCTCACCAGAGAAAGGTTCTCCCATGCGGTACACTCAAGCATTCGCAGTGGCGGCGATTTCCATTGCTGCCATGACAGCCCCCGCTGTGGCCGATTCGACCCTGAAGGTGACACTTTCCGACATGGGCGGCATGATGGACATGGGCAGAATGATGGGGATGAAAATGGGCATGGGCATGCATGGCGACATGCACATGGCAATGATGAGCATTGAGGCTGACCAATCTTCGGTCCCCGCCGGCAAGGTGACGTTCGATGTCACCAATGCATCGACGGAAACAGTCCACGAAATGCTGATCGCGCCGATCACCGGGCTGGATGTGACGCTGCCTTACAGGGCCGCGGAAAACCGGGTCGATGAAGAAGCTGCGGGAGAACTCGGAGAAGTCGAGGAACTCGAGCCCGGCAAGTCAGGGTCGCTGACGGTCGAGTTGAAACCTGGCCTCTATGTGCTGTTCTGTAACATTCCGGGGCATTTCAATGCCGGCATGTGGACGACGCTTGAGGTCAAATAGTGCAATCGCCAGCCACTGGCGCAGCCGCGCGGGATTTGCCAGACTGCGGGCATGAATCTCGCTGACGAATACAACAACCGCGCCCTGGTGCCGGATCACCCGCGCGTCATTCTCGATTATCATGCCGATGCCAAGGCGTATCGTGAGCGGGCCTGCTGGGATCTCGACATCGCCTATGGTGCAAGGCCGCGCAACCGGCTGGACCTGTTTCACCCGGAGAACGACAAGGGCGGTCCGCTGGTGGTGTTCATCCATGGCGGCTATTGGCGGAGTTTCGACAAGTCGGTGTTCAGCCACATGGCGGC
>JANLTS010000532.1:0-2553 GCA_031363045.1 Hyphomicrobiales bacterium | reverse complement strand
CCGGGTTGGTGGTGTCCGGTGTGTCGGTTGCCAGCAGCAGATCGACCTTGTCGTTGAGGATGAGTTCGGAGGCGACCTCGGCAGCACGATTGGCGCTCGATTGCGAGTCCTTGGTGATGATCTCCACCTTCACCGTCTTGCCGTTGTTCTGGATGCCGCTCTCGAAGATCTTCGAGAGGCCGCCGAGAATGTAGCCATATGGCTCGCCGAAGCCTGCCAGCGGGCCGGTCTGCGGACCGACGAAGCCGACCTTAAACGTCGCCTCCTGGGCGGACGCACGGGTGACCCTGAGAATGGCGGGTGAAGCGACAAGGGCGCTTGCGGTTGTCAGCAGGCGGCGGCGGTTGAGGCGTGTGGTGACTGGCATGTGTTCCTCCCTAAGTGCCAAGCAGTTCATTGAGCTTTACGAGATGGTCCATGACGGTGGCCCTGAGTTGGCTCTTGTTTTCATCCGTCCACGTCTTGAAACCCTGGTTCGATTTGAACCCGAGTTTTCCTTCACGCACAAGCGTGTTGAGATAGGCATTCGGTTCCTGGCCGCGGTCGAGATCGGCGAGGACATTGTTGTGAATGTCCTGGATCAAATCAGTGCCGACCATGTCGGCGTTCTCCAGCGGTCCCAACACCGCGAGGCGGCGGCCGAAACTGTTCTTGACGACGAGATCGACAGTCTCGGCATTGCACACGCCGTTGGCCACCAGTGCTATCGCCTCGCGCCACAACGCGTGCTGAAGGCGATTGCCGACGAAACCCGGCACATCCTTCTTCACATGCACGGCAACTTTGCCCAGCCCTTCCAGCAGAGTTATCATGCGCGCCACATTGGCGGGGTCGGTGCCGTCCATCTGGATGACTTCAACAAGCGGCACGAGATAGGGCGGGTTCCACCAATGCGTACCGAGGACGCGATGCTTCGTGGAGACATGCGCGGCAATTTTGCCGATCGGGATCACCGATGTATTGGAGCAGAGCAGGGCATCAGGCCGCGCCGCTGCTTCGAGTTGGACGAAGATGTCCTGCTTCAGCGCAAGCGTCTCCGGCACTGCTTCGATCACGATATCTGCATCTCGCACGGCCTCAGCCAGTGTGCCACAAACCCGTACGCGTTCGATTGCCGCTTCGTCCTTTCCAAGACTTCGAAGCGTAGTGGCAATGCGGTCTATGACCGTCGCACGAACCTCAGCAAATGGGTCGGTAATCGTCACGCCGTAGCCGCCATCGGCAAACACCAGCGCCAATCCGTGGCCCATGAGCCCGGCACCGATGATGGCAATTCTCTCGCGGGCTGCGGCGGTCATCAGGCTGCCAGCGCTTCCTGCCACAGTGGCTTTCGCTGCGACAAAGCCATCAGCATCGCGTCCAGCATGGCGACCTCGGCGGCCGCCGGTGCATGCGGCCGGCCCGGGAACAGGTCGGTGCGCAGTCGCGCCCGCGCTTTGCCCAATGCCGCCGCGGCCTCGGCAAAGGCGTGAACCGGAATCCACGGGTCAACGTCGGAGCCCGTGAGATAGACCGGCAGGCCATCGAGATCGGACAAAGGGCGCTCATCCGCGGCAGCACCAACCCTGCAGCCGGTGAAATTGGCCATGGCGCCCTTCCACGGTCCATTCTTCAACGCAAGTTCAAGCGTCAGGCACGCGCCCTGGCTGAAGCCGGCGAGCAAAAGCGGTGTATCCTCCAGTGCAGTTGCCTGGGAATTTGCGATCTCGTTTTCGATCTGCACCAGGGATGCAGCAAGCTGGTCGCGGGTCTCGGCCGTCAAGGCATCCACAGCCCGGGCCGCATACCAGCTGCCACCCGGCGCGCGTGGCAAGACATAGGCATTACCAGATGCAGTGAGGTGCTGGATGAAATTCTCCTGCATCGCCTCTGGAGATTGCCCGCGGCCGTGAACGAAGACGCAAATGACCTTGGCGCTCGCAAGAGGAACGCCAAGGCGAAGCGGTTCGGAGGCGTCGTTCACGTCATCTCCCTTTTCAAAGCTCAGAAGTTCGCGGGCTCGAGCCCGGCGATCATTTCGTCCTTGCGGTCGGCGAACCAGGGCGGGAACACCAGCGTGGTGCCGATTTTGCCAGGTGCCTCGTCCTTGGCCCAACCCTCGGGAACCGTCCAGGCAATTTCGAACAACGCGCCGCCGGGTGAACGCACGTAGCAAGACTTGAAGTAGTTGCGGTCCTTCTGTTCGGAAATATCGGTGAAGCCCAGGCCCTCGATATGAGCGCGCAGTTTCAGCTGGTTATCCTCGTCGTCGGTGTTGAGTGCGAAGTGGTGGATGGTGCCGCCGGCCAGTGTCCAGGTGCCCTGCGGCCTCCCGGGTTCGTGCAGCACCTCGACAACCGAGGTGAGGCCGGCGTTCTCTGGCACTGCGAAAGCAAGTCCCTCGTGGTTGTCGGCAAGTTTTTTCATCGGAATGGCGATGGTCAGGAAGTCATCCATGGCGGTGCGGTCAGCGACCGATATGGCGACGCCATAGATGCCCTTGATGCCATGATCGCTGCCGATCCCTTGCGCGTCATTGGTGATCGGCGCGCGGCCGTCGCCGGGGTTTTCGAC
>JANLTS010000246.1:0-3948 GCA_031363045.1 Hyphomicrobiales bacterium | reverse complement strand
GTGCTAAGATTGCGCGGCGACTATCTGGCCATCGTCACATTGGCGTTTGGTGAAATCATACGGCTGGTGCTGATCAACTGGTTCGACTTCACCAACGGCCCCCAGGGCATCAGCGTGCCCAAGGCAACGTTCTTTGGCTTTCCCTTCGTAAATGGCGAAGGTAGCTTTGCTGAATTCTTCGGTATCGAGTACAACCGCATCCATTACTATATCTTCCTCTACTACGTGATCCTGGCGCTGGCACTGCTGACTTACTACGTCACCAACCGATTGCGTCGCTTGCCAATAGGCCGAGCCTGGGAAGCCATGCGCGAAGACGAAATCGCTTGCCGCTCGCTCGGCATCAACACCACAAACACCAAACTCACGGCATTTGCGGTGGGAGCGATGTTCGGAGGAATTGCGGGTTCGTTCTTTGCTGCCCGTCAAGGCTTTATCGATCCGGTGTCTTTCGTCTTCATCGAATCTGCCATTATCCTTGCTATTGTTGTTTTGGGCGGATTGGGCTCGCAGCTCGGCATCGTCTTCGCGGCGATCGCCATCATGGGTGCCTTCGAACTGTTCCGTGAACTGAACTTCCTCGAAGCGGTGCTGCCGGAAGGTACCGACCCCGTGCACTTCCGCATGCTGGCCGTTGGCCTCGCCATGGTCATCATGATGCGCTTCCGGCCAAGGGGCTTCGTCACCCGAAGGCAGCCGACCGTCTTCCTCAAGACGCGCAAGGCCGTCTCTGGCGATCTGGTAAAGGAAGGGCACGGTTGATGGCAACTCCGGCAAAGACTCCGGTGCTCTCGGTCGAGCGCCTGACGATGCGTTTCGGTGGCCTGACCGCTATCTCGGAGCTGACATTCGAAGCCTATCCGCGCGAGATCACCGCACTGATCGGCCCCAATGGTGCCGGCAAGACCACGGTGTTCAACTGCATCACCGGCTTCTACAAGCCAACCGAAGGGCGCATCGCCTTCAAGCACCCCGACGGCAAGGAATTCCTGCTCGAGCAGATGGACGACTTCAAGATTGCCCAGACCGCTAGGGTAGCCCGCACCTTCCAGAACATTCGTCTATTCTCCGGCATGACGGTTCTGGAAAACTTGATGGTCGCCCAGCACAACAAGCTGATGGTGGCATCTGGTTATTCGATTACCGGCGTCCTTGGTTTCAGTACCTTCAAACGCGCTGAAAAGGCGGCCATCGAACTGGCCAAGTCGTGGCTTGAAAAAATTCGGCTGATTGACCGGGCGGATGATCCGGCGGGTGACCTGCCCTATGGCGACCAACGCCGCCTCGAGATTGCGCGTGCCATGTGCACCGGCCCTCGCCTGCTCTGCCTTGATGAACCGGCCGCAGGCTTGAACCCGCGCGAATCCGAGGAGCTCAACAAGCTGCTGAAGACCATTCGCACCGAAAACGACGTGTCGATCCTGCTGATCGAGCATGACATGAGTGTCGTCATGGGCATCTCCGACCATATCGTGGTGCTCGATTACGGCCAGAAGATTTCCGATGGCGACCCTGCCCATGTGAAATCTGATCCCGCCGTCATCCGCGCCTATTTGGGCGTCGAGGAAGAAGACGAGGACGATGTCGCCGCCAAGGCCATAGCTGAAAGTGTGGGAGGCCGGACATGAGCCAGCCGCTCCTCGCCGTCCGCGGCGTCCAGACCTTCTATGGCAAGATCCAAGCCCTGAAAGGCATCGACATGGATGTCAATCCGGGTGAGATCGTCACCCTGATCGGCTCCAACGGGGCTGGCAAATCGACGCTTATGATGACCATCTGCGGCACGCCGCGGGCCCGCACCGGCAGCATCTCCTTCAACGGCATCGATATCACCCAGGCGCCGGTTCACCAGATTGCCCGCATGGGGATTTCGCAATCTCCCGAAGGCCGCCGCATCTTCCCGCGCATGACGGTACTCGAAAACCTGCAGATGGGTAGCATCGTCAGCGATCCGAAGTTTTTCGCCGAGGACCTCGACCGCGCCT
This sequence comes from Hyphomicrobiales bacterium, assembly GCA_031363045.1. Lineage (GTDB taxonomy): Bacteria > Pseudomonadota > Alphaproteobacteria > Rhizobiales > Aestuariivirgaceae > Aestuariivirga. Next base: position 1,963 of record JANLTS010000246.1, on the reverse strand, counting down.
TCCGCATGTTTCCGATCCTTGCCAAGCGCCAGGACCAGCGTGGTGGCACACTTTCGGGCGGCGAACAGCAAATGCTGGCGATTGCCCGCGCCCTGATGGCCAGGCCACGCCTGCTGCTGCTGGACGAACCATCGCTTGGTCTGGCACCGCTGATCGTCAAGCAGATCTTCTCGGCGATCAAGGAGCTGAACCAGAAAGAAGGCCTGTCGGTGTTCCTGGTCGAGCAGAACGCCTTCCACGCGCTGAAACTGGCGCACCGCGGCTATGTCATGGTCAACGGCAAGATCACCTTGTCGGGCACCGGCAAGGAATTGCTGTCCAGGCCCGAAGTGCGCGCCGCCTATCTCGAAGGAGGGCATTGAGCATGTCGCTGTTCATCGAGGACAATGCGTGGATCTTCGTCATCATGACGGTGATATTTGGAGGCGGAGCTGCCTTCATGGCCGGCCGCGGCATGGCCATGAAATGGCGCCCGATCTGGATGCCCCTGCTCGCCATGGTGCCATTGACGCTCGGCCTGCGCTTTCTGCATTTTGCGCTGTTTCAGGCGCAACTGACCTCGCTGCATTATCTCATTACCGACGGCGTCGTGCTGGTGATCTTTTGCATCCTCGGTTACCGCAGTACGCTGGCCTCGAAGATGGTGGCGCAATACCCTTGGCTGTATGAAAAATCGGGTCCGCTTGGCTGGCGTTCGAAAAGCTAAAAACCCAATTTTGAAAGTGGTTTACCCCTTCCAAATGCACCCCGTTTGGGGCAAATATGGCCTCCAAGGGGCGTGACGCTCCGAGACTGACGACCGACATAAATACAGGGAGAGTAAGTGAATGAAGAAATTTATGATGACCGGCATCGCCCTTGGCTTTGCCGCCATGCTGAGTGCCACCTCGGCACTGGCTGACATCACCGTTGCCACAGCCGGCCCGATCACTGGCCAGCTGGCTGCACTTGGCGCACAATACTCTAACGGCGCCAAGAAGGCCGTTGAAGACATTAACAAGGCCGGCGGCATCAATGGCCAGATGCTGGTTCTTGAAGTCGGTGACGATGCCTGCGATCCGAAGCAGGCCGTGAACGTTGCCAACCAGCTCGCCTCGAAGGGCGTGCAGTTCGTCGCTGGCCATCTGTGCTCGGGTTCCTCGATCCCGGCCTCGAAGGTCTACGAGGAAGAAGGCATCCTGCAGATCACTCCGGCTTCCACCAACCCCAAGTTCACCGATGAAGGTGGCTGGAACGTCGCCCGCGTCTGCGGACGTGACGACGCCCAGGGCAAGGTCGCCGGTGACTGGCTGGCCAAGAAATATGCAGGCAAGAAAGTTGCCGTCGTCGACGACAAGTCAGCTTACGGCAAGGGCCTCGCTGACGAAACCCGCAAGTCAATGAACGCTGCTGGCCTGACCGAAACGCTGAACGAATCGATCAACGCCGGCGAGAAGGATTATTCCGCTCTCGTTTCCAAGCTGAAGGATGCCGGCGTCGAAGCCGTCTACTTCGGTGGCTACCATCCGGAAGCCGGCCTCATCCTGAAGCAGATGGGCGAACAGGGCCTCAATGCCAAGATGGTATCGGGTGACTCACAGAACAACGTCGAACTCTGGACCATCGCCGGCAAGGCCGCCGAGAACATGATCTTCACGTTCGCACCCGAACCCCGCAACTTCCCGACCGCCAAGGCGATCGTCGAAGAGTTCAAGGCTGGCGGCTTCGATCCGGAAGGCTACACCCTCTACACCTACGCCGCCTTCCAGATGTATCAGCAAGCCGCGACCGCCACTGGTGGTTTCGACAACAAGAAGATCGCTGAATGGCTGCGCGCCGGCAACAAGATGTCGACCGTCCTCGGCGACATCGTTCTCGATGCCAAGGGTGACCTCACCAACGCCACCTATGTCTGGTACACCTTCAAGGACGGCAACTACTTCGAAGACCCGTCGCTGAACTAAGCTTTCAGGCTTTTTACCAC
>JANLTS010000237.1:0-4702 GCA_031363045.1 Hyphomicrobiales bacterium | reverse complement strand
GATACCAACAATACCGAGAACCGTGCCTTCACACTCGAGGGCATCGACGCCTTGCGCGAACTGATCACCGACTGCGCTCGCAAAGCCCGCTAAACTCGCACTCAAATCCGCGCTTCACGCGGCCCTCACCGGATGCGTACTCTGCCCATACGAGGGTCGCTTGATATCCCTTTTCAAAACGGTGAGGCAGTGGGGCAAACTGCAAGGCAAACCATTCGTGGACTCATCACGAAAGTGGTCATCGGGTCTGTTAACACCAGTGGTGACTATGATGCTGTCCTGCATGGTGATTTGGCAGCAATCTTGAGGGCGGACGAGCAAATCACAGAGCCAGACTTGGAGGGACGCCGACTCCCCGGGGAAATTCCCTTGGGGAATCGACTTCTGTGGTTGCGGGAGCCAGATGCCACCTTTACAGAACTACTATCAGATTCAATTAAAAGAACTTCGGGAGTCAATTTTTGGGTGGTGCGGGCGCCAGAAACCACAGACAGTTGACAATCTCCTGTCAGGTCTGGTGCTGCCCTCCGAAGGCAGAGGCCAGGGGTTCGAATCCCTTCGGGTGCGCCATTAAACCATTGATAATACTATTGTTTTTTGACCTTTCGCCAAGACACCTCACGTCTTCGTCGGCTGGGGTAACACCGGGGTAACACGCCTGTGTCATTTCAGGCTATGTCGACCGTCTCCGTACCAACGCGTTTGCCAATTCGTTCGATCAAATCTCGCTGAGTGTAGCTTGGGAGTGTGCCGTAGCTGGTCAACGTGACCAGGACCCCATCGTGTCCTAAATTCTGTGACCAGGCCTTGAATTCCGCTGGCGTTGAACATGTGTGGCCTACCGCCGATGCGGCCACGGCTGCGGGCGGCGGCAAGGCCTTCGTGGGTGCGCTCAACAATGCGTTCGCGTTCGAACTCGGCAAGCGAACCGAAGACATGGAAGATGAGGCGGCCTGTCGGCGTCGTCGTGTCGATGCTCTCGCCAAGTGATCGGAAACCCACACCTCGATCCTTGAGCGCGGTGACAATCTCTATGAGGTCGGAGAGGGAGCGGGCGAGGCGGTCGAGCTTCGTCACTACCACCACGTCATCCTGGCGTGTCTGTAAAAGCAACGCGTCGAGCTCCGCCCGTGCCCGGGTCGCGCCGGTGATCTTTTCCTGAAAGATGCGCTCGGCACCGGCGGCCTTCAAAGCGTCGAGCTGGGCATCAAGGTTCTGGTCGGTCGTGGAGACCCGCGCATATCCGAAAATCATGCTTTCAGTGTATCAAAAACCTCTCAAAACCACCAAGGTTTTGATAGGGGATTTTGACGCGGCTATCGCCTTGTAAAGTGGTGGGGCAGGAGATTGCGTCAAAAACGACCGTTTGTGACTCGCCTCGTTTTTTTTGGAGCTTTCAAAAACGGACGTATTTGACACCTACCTGAGCGTGCATGGTGACATCGGGCATCGGAGTTTTGTCCTCCGTCAATCGCGTCGTGATCTGACCGTCAGCTTTCAGGGTCGAGCGGTCATGCTCGTCGTAGGCGATGACGCGATGGGCCAAGAGCAGACAATCAGCGTTTGTAAACAAATAAAGAACCTAATGCACGCACTTCGAAGTAAGTCGGCCCATCGTTCAAGATTTTGCCTTGAATAGAAGAGAAGGTACGCGTTGGCTCGACGAACACTCTGCGACGAACAAGAGAAGGACTGCAGTACACATTGACCCCATGTTGGCTTTCATCCTAAGTTTGGCAAAATTGCGCGAGGAGTGGGCCATGGATGAATCTCATTACGGCACTGACGACAAAAGAGGCAATTGGGCGCCAAACAAACCGATCAGCTATGGACCGGCCCTTGCATGGCCGCCACAGCCAAAAGCATTCATCAAATGGCTTTTCGGCTTTCCTGGCTACTTCTTGCCGTGGAATGTGTTCTATGCGATATTGGCTGTGTTGATCTGGACCTACCTCACACCTGCGCTGGAAAATTTCAACAGCTTCTCCCTCTATTGGTCAGGCGTGGTATTGTTGCGCAACATCATACTTGCCATTTGCGTCTATGGCGCTTGGCACATGTGGCTCTATGTCTGGCGCAAACAGGGTACTGCTTTCAAATACAGCAAGCAATGGCCGAAAGACAAAGCCGAGGGTTTCCTGTTCGGCCACCAAACCTACGATAACATGTTCTACACATTAGTCAGTGGCGTGCCAATTTGGACTGCATATGAGTTGTTGCTGCTTTGGGCATACGCCAACGGCATTGCGCCAATGATTAGCTTTGCAGAGCACCCGATTGGCTTCATCGCCTTATTTTTCCTTGTGCCCCTCATTCACGAAGTAGGATTTTATTTTGCCCATCGTTTTCTGCATTATTCTTTCATGTATGAGATCGCCCACAAACTACACCATCGTAATGTGAGCCCAGGGCCATGGTCAGGACTGTCGATGCACCCCGTTGAACATGTGATCTATTTCTCGACGATCCTACTGTTTTTTTTCATTCCATCGCACCCCATCCATATGATCAATCTGGCGTCTCGGCTGGGCGTGGCACCGGCGCAAGGTCATACCGGCTTTGACAGGCTGGCCATGGGCGACGAGGCGAGCATGGATGTGTCCTACTACGCACATTATCTGCACCACAAATATTTCGAGGTGAACTATTCGGATGGCATGGTGCCCCTCGATAAATGGTTCGGCTCCTTCCACGACGGCACTCCGGAAGCTGATGAAGCGATGAAGGCACGGCGGATGCGGCGCACCGCCTGAGATGTGGGATGTCGTCTGCCTAGGCGATCTGTTTGTCGATCTTGTACCGCATTCGCGCCGAGATGGTCAGTGGCTCTATGTGCCAAGCCCCGGCGGCGCACCCGGCAACGTAGCCGCTGGCCTTGCCAAACTCGGGCACAAGGCTCTCATGGTCAGTCGGGTTGGCGATGATGCCTTTGGCAGGTTGCTGATAGATTCGCTGCGTGGATATGGCGTTGACGTGTCGGGCATTGTTCAGTCTGCAACAGAGAAAGCGGGTCTTTCTATCGTTTCGTTGGATGAGAAAGGAGATCGCTCCTTTATGTTCTATCACGACAAGCCTGCTGACCAACACATCAGTGCTGAAGACATTGAAACGGAATGGTTGGTGCAATCGGATATCCTGCATGTTGGCATCCTTCCATTGGCTTCATCCACTTCTACTGCGGCACAACGCAAAGCGATGGACTTGGCAGATGCCAATAGCACTCTGATCTCTTGCGATATCAATTTCAGGCCTGCTCTGTGGGACGATGATATGGCGATGCTGGCAGCAGGCCGGGAGGTGATCAGCCGCTCAGCCATTGTGAAAGTGAGTGAGGAGGAATTGCAGAGCCTGAACGGCAAAGACGACATGGATGAAGCGGTACAGGCTTTGTGGCACGACGGGCTGAAATACTTGTCCGTTACATGCGGTGCAGCCGGTGCAAAACTCTATACCACCGCTGGCACGTTTGGATGCGCAGGCTTCAACGTTGGCGCCGTCGACACGACGGGTGCAGGTGATGCCTATACAGCTTCCATACTTTCTGGCGTACTCCAAGGCTTAGGACCCCAAAGACTGGTTGATGCGGCATGTGCTGCTGGCAGTTTGGCAGCGTCCAGAAAAGGTGCGATGGAAAGCCTTCCGAAAAGGGCAGAGCTTGTGGCATTTCTAGAAAGCGCAACTTAGCGATGCTGCCTGCTAAACTGTAAATTTCGGGTTCGGAATACAGACTGCGGAACCATTTTCTTCTACCACCAGTCGACGCATGCCCTTGGTAGCAATCTCGGCATAGTCGTGCCCAGCGTCTTGGTTGCAGCACCAGACGAAGACCAGCGGCGTCTTTCCCGTATTGATAGAACGGTGCGCCCAATCCGGCGGTATGAACGCGCAAACGCCTGGCTTCATTTCAATTTCGCGCGTCTCGCCTTCGCGCGATTGCAGCAACAGCATGCCGTGACCCGACTGCGTATAATAGATTTCGCCGCGGTCGCGCCGGGCATGATAATGGCCACGTGTCATAAAATATTCACCGCCTACGCGGCCTGGCATCATGGTAGTCGTGCCGAAGAAAATATCAGCGCCCTCGGCGCGATATTCCGCGACCTTGTAGGTCACAAGGTCTCCTTCCGTTGCTAACAAGTCATCAAGCGCTGTCACGTCGCGATAAATTCCGCGAAACTCACTGAGCCGCTTCGTGTACTCACCAGTGCTGGGTGTAACAGCGCCGTTTAGCGCATCAATGTTAACGCCTTCAGGAAACATGGTTCAACCTTTCAGTTCGTGAAATTCAGCGCGATACGGAACCGCCGTCGATGGTAGTTCACGTTTCAAGAACGCGTTTTCGTAGCGAAGTTGGCGCAAGATGGTTGGCCACACCTCTTTGTAGGCTTGCCAGATCGATGTATTGGCTGGTGGCAAATCATGCTTGATGGCCTCATGCAAACGCGGCAAAGTATGAAATGGTATCATGGGAAACATGTGGTGTTCTACGTGATAGTTCATGTTCATGTTCAGAAAGTTGCTGATCGGATTCATGTAGACCGTGCGCGTGTTTAGGCGATGATCGAGTACATTGTCTGCAAGCCCCAAGTGCTGAAGATGACCCGTCAAAGCCACATGCCAAACGCCATAAAACCGGGGTAAGCTGATGAGCACCACGGGCAACCATGAATTGAGGTAAATGGAAAGCCCAATGGCCACAGCG
>JANLTS010000173.1:0-2899 GCA_031363045.1 Hyphomicrobiales bacterium | reverse complement strand
TGACCGCCAGTTCCGGCGTCACGTCGTCGAGATTGACGGCGACAGCCACAATCGGCGCGTCAGAGACCTCGGCGTTTCAACTCGGCGGCGTGTCAATGAGGCACTCGTGCGGCTCGCCATTGCGCTTCAGGACGGCGAAGAAACCATCGCCCGCAAGTTTGGCGGCGCGATCGGTCAGCACCACTTGCCCGGGGTTGCGCAAATCATGCGCCAGTTGTGCGGCACTTTGGTGCCGCCGTCCGGCCCGCACCTCAAGACAGCGCAGCACAATCTCCTGAAACCACGGCGGCAGATCGGCCTTGAGTTTGCGCGGCGGCACCGCGTCCTTCCACAGACGTTGCTTGAGGCCCTTGAGCCTCTGTGGATCGCCGAATGGCCGTGTTCCCGTGGCAAAGAAATACATCAGACAGCCGAGCGCGAAGAGATCGCTGCGAAAGTCGTTACGAACACCCATCACCTGCTCTGGCGCCATGTAGGGTGCGGTGCCATAGGGCAAGCGGAATTCCTCCTTCATCAGGTCGGGAAGTTCGCGGTGATGCGCCAGGCCAAAGTCGATCAATACCGCTTCGCCACTTGGCCGGAACATGATGTTCGACGGCTTCATGTCGAGATGGACAACGCCCTGCCCATGCAGCGCTTCCAGAGCATCGGCGATTTTTGCTGCCATTGCTGTCACCTCTGGTGCAGGCAAGGGCAACTTGTCGAGCCGCGGCAACAATGTCTCGCCTGGCAAGCGCTCCATCACGATATAGGGCTGGGTGGCGAAATCGCCGTTGGCGATGTGGCGGGGAACATGCGGTCCCTTGAGCCGCGGCATGATCATCTGTTCCATCTCGAAGGAGACGATTGCCGCAGGGTCCTCGCCCTCATGGAGGACCGGGGTCTTCATCAGGAATGACCCGCCATCGGTCAGGCACGTAACCCGCCAGAGCAATGCCATGCCGCCGGTGTGCAGCAATTCCTCGACGCGAAAATTGTCGATCACCGATCCGATCTCAAGCTTCTGCTTTGCCATTACCGGCCTCTTTCCAATCTGGCGGCAAGTGCTTCCGGCAATCCTTGCTCGCGGATGCGGCGCGACACACTTTCAAAATCATAAGGCGCGCGATGGTAGGTCAAGTTGCGCTGCTCAGTGTCATAGATTGCAAAGCAAGCGGCGGGATTGCCATCCCGCGGTTGTCCCACTGATCCAATGACAGCCAGCCAGCGGCGCTGCGACAAGAGCGGGATCGCGACGCCGGGAGATGGCGCGTGGGATGTCATCTTTCCGGCATGCGAGAGACAATAGACGGCGGGAACATGCACATGACCACAGAATGTTACCCGCGCTTGGCAGCTTGAAAGGCTGGCGCGGGCGGATTCCCCGTCGACCACATAGTTCCAGGCCGGTGGATCGGAAGCGTCCGCATGCACGAACAGGGCATCACCCGAACGCATTTCCAAGGGCAGTGCTCCGAGGAATGATTTCGAAGCGCCGCTCAGGCGCTCGCACGTCCAGGCTATCGCCTGCCTGGCAACGGTATTCATGTCCCTGGCCGATACCAGCACCGCTTGGTCGTGATTGCCAAGCACCGCAATGGCGCCTTCCTGAACCAAAGGGGCGACGCGGCTGACGACCGCCTCGGGATCGGGACCATAGCCAACTAAGTCGCCGAGAAAGGCCAGTCGCCCGGCATCATGCCTGGCGGTCGCCGCGAGACAGGCCTCGAGTGCCGGCAGATTGGCGTGAATGTCGGACAGCAGCGCGATACGCATTGCCGAATCTCAGCACCAATGCGCGCGGCATGGAAGATCAACTTTCGTAATGGGAGTCAACCACGGCAATTGCCCGCCCGCCAGCTTGTTTTTGTCCAGCAGCTTGTTAAGAAGATTTCGTTCACATTGGAAGCTTCACGATGGACCATTCCACCCTGCTCATTGCGCAGCTCACCGACTTGTTCCGCATCGGCCTCCTCGTCGGCCTGATCTATACAGCTGAGCGCACGCGGGCGCAGACCGGCATCATTGTTCCATTGCTCATCGGCATCGCCTTTATCGCGATCATTATCGCCACCACGATGCCGGTGGCCGGTGTGCCGGTGTTGCAGGCCATTGTCTCGGGCGTAGTTGCCAACAGCATCATCACAGCGGTGCTGTGGCTGATCTGGATGGCGATCAAGAAGCGAGGCTGAAGCCAAACGAAAGCGGGCCGGAAAAACTCCGGCCCGCTCTTCAGGATATGGTGGCTGGACTTAGCGCCGGAGATCGTCGGCGAAGATGTCCTTCTTGTGGGTGCCGCCCGGTACGAAAATCGTACCGATCACCAGTGTCATCAGCGCGACGACGATCACGTACCAGAGACCACCGTAGATGTTGCCGGTCTGGGCCGAGATGGCGAAGGCCGTTGCCGGCATCAGGCCGCCGAACCAGCCGTTGCCGATGTGGTAGGGCAGCGACAGGCCGGAGTAACGGATACGCGTCGGATAGAGTTCGACAAGCATCGCCGCGATCGGGCCGTAGACCATCGTCACGAGGACGATGAGGAAGGTCAGAAGGGCGATGATACCGAGCTTCTGGCCGGTGAAGATGTCGAAGAAATTCGACGCCTTTGCAACGGTGGTGTTGTCCGCCGCAACAAGCGGATAACCGGCCGTCTTCAGGGCATCATTGAGGCCTTTTTCGAAAGCGCTCTTTACGCCCTTTTCCTTGTCCAGTGTGGCCTGGGCTGCATCCGTTACAGCTTGGTCCGTGCCAGCCTTGGCATTCTCCAGGGCCTCGGTTGCGGCCTTGATGGCAGCCGCATTTGCGGCAGCGTCATAGGACGGAACCACCGTATCGCCGATCTTGATTTCGGCAATGCTTCCGGCTGGCCCGCCGACCGTTGTATAGTTCACCGAGGTCCGCGCGAGCTGGGACTTGG
>JANLTS010000146.1:0-6323 GCA_031363045.1 Hyphomicrobiales bacterium | reverse complement strand
GACGGCTTCGCTGACCTGATTGTCGGGGCACTAAAGTCAAATTTTCCTTTCGGCTCCAGCTACGTGGTTTTCGGCAAGGCCTCGGGCTTTGCCGCTGAAACCAATCTTTCCAGCCTCGACGGCACCACCGGCTTCCGTCTCGATGGCAAGTTTAATGATAGCAGCGGCGGTTCGGTCGCCGGTGCTGGGGATATCAATGGCGACGGCTTCGCCGACTTGATCGTCGGGCCTGCATACGACTTTGGCAGTATTCTCCGCCCCGCTTATGTAATCTTCGGCAAGGCCGGTGGCTTTGCTGCCGCGATCAATCTTTCGAGCCTCGATGGCGGCAATGGTTTCCGCATCGATAGAACGAACGCAGCTTACTACGCCGGAATGTCGGTGGCCGGTGCCGGAGACGTCAATGGCGACGGCTTCGCTGACTTGATCGTTGGAGTGCCCTCCGAAGGCTATGATTCCGGCGCCAGCTATGTGCTGTTCGGCCGCGCGCCCGATGGTCCGCGAACCCGCTCCGGGTCTGCGGCGAGCCAATATCTCAGCGGCGGCGGCTTTGCCGATGCCCTCAATGGGCTCGGTGGCAATGACATCCTGGAAGGGCGGGCAGGTGCCGATGCGCAGGATGGCGGCCCGGGCAGCGACACGGCGTCCTATGCCCATGCGCCCGCGGGCGTGACTGCCAGGTTGGCGAACTCCTCCGCAAACACCGGCGATGCGGCGGGCGACACCTATCTGTCGGTCGAGAACCTCACCGGTTCGGCCTTCGGCGATTTGCTGAGCGGCAATTCCGGCGCCAACGTCATCACTGGCGGCAAGGGCAGAGACGTGATGCATGGCCGTGGCGGTCCCGATGTGTTCAAATTCCTTCTCGCTAGCGACAGCCCGTCGCAAAGAAGCCGCGATGTAATTGCCGACTTTCAACCCGGAACGGCCTTGACCAGCATTGACCGGATCGACCTCAGTGCCATTGATGCCAATCGAAACCTGGGCGGCAACCAGGCCTTCACCTTCATTGGTTCGTCTCCCTTCCCGTTGAAGGCACCCGGACATGTACGCGTGACGTTCAGCGGCAGCTCGATCCTCATTGGCGGCGAAACAAACGGCGATCAGATTGCGGATTTCGTGATCGAATTGCAGAACTTCCTCTTCCTTCCCAGGCTGACCGAACGCGATTTCATCCTCTAGTCTGGAACTACTGGCCAGCATCTTGCGCCATGGCAGCGAAACTGCCATAAAAAACCAATGTGCTTCCACACTTCTATCTCTGGCTCGATCCTTCGAGTCTGGTCCAAGACCGGACGCGATGAGGTTCTGTTGCACTGCGCCCGCATCGGCTTCAAGCCGTAAGCACGGTTCTCGCTTCTGATTGGGTTTTTGCCTTCGTGTTGCGGAGGCCGTTTTGACATATTCAGTGTGGAGACCAGTATGACCGTGCACCCCAAGAACATCGATATTGCCGAAGTTGTGAAACACGACATCGCGCACCACTTTCACCCCTTTACCGACCACAAGGCCTTCCGGGCGGCGGGCGGCCCGCGGGTGATGACCCAGGCTGACGGCATCTGGATCTGGGATGCCAAGGGCAACAAGCTGCTCGACGGCATGTCCGGACTGTGGTGCGTGAATGTCGGCTATGGCCGCAAGGAACTGGCGGACGTGGCCTATCGCCAGATGCTCGATCTTCCCTACTACAACACCTTCTTCAAGACGACGACGGTGCCGGCGACCGAACTGGCCGCCAAGATCGCCTCGGTGATGCCGGAGCGCTTCAAGACCATCTTCTTCACCAATTCGGGCTCGGAAGCCAACGACACCATCGTGCGTTTCGTGCGCCATTACTGGAAGCTGAGGGGCAAGCCATACCGCCAGCATTTCATCGCCCGCACGCGCGGCTATCATGGCTCGACCATGGTGGCGGCGAATTTGGGCGGCATGCAGGGCATGCACGAACAGGTGGGAACCGAATTCCCCGGCTTCCACCACGTGCAGCAGCCGCACTGGTTCGATTTCGGCGGCGACAAGACGCCAGAGGAATTCGGTCTCAGTGCTGCCGCCGAAGTGGAAAAGAAGATCCTCGAAATCGGGCCGGAAAATGTTGCTGCCTTTATCGGCGAGCCGATCCAGGGGGCGGGCGGCGTTCTCATTCCGCCTTCGACCTATTGGCCTGAGGTGCAGCGCATCTGCCGCAAATACGGCGTTCTCATCATTTCCGACGAAGTGATCTGCGGCTTTGGCCGCACCGGCAATTGGTGGGGCTTCCAGTCGCTGGGCTTTGAGCCTGACATCGTGCCGATGGCCAAGGGCCTGTCGTCCGGTTATCAGCCGATCGGCGCCGTTGCCTTCGCCGACCATCTGATCAAGGACTTCTTCGAACTCTGTGGCGACTTCGACCACGGCATGACCTATGCCGGACACCCGGTGGCGGCAGCCGTGGCGTTGAAAAATATCGAGATCATCGAGAGCGAGAAGCTGGTGGAGCGCGTCCGCGAGATGGGCCCCTATTTTGCCCAAGGCCTGGCCTCGCTGCGCGATCATCCGATCGTTGGTGAAACGCGTTCCATGGGGCTCATCGGCGCCATTGAACTGTCGAACGACAAGGCCAAGCGCGGGCGCTTCCGTAGTCCCGGCCGTGTTGGAACCATCTGCCGCGACCATTCCTTTGCAAGTGGACTGATCATGCGCGCCTGCTGGGACACCATGGTGCTGGCGCCGCCATTCGTCATCACCAAAAAGGAAATCGACGAGATGGTGCGACTGGCACGTGTGGCACTTGATGCGACATACGATGACGTAAAGGCAGAAATGCCGTGAGTTCTTAGTCATTTTAGGAAAATTGCGTTGAATGCCGGGATGGGAGCGATAGTCTCGCAACACCGGTGTTCAGCCGATGAAGCGCGCCACAAGACAAAAACCATCGGGCGCAGAGTTAACCAAGAGAGGGCCTCTTAAATGTCAACTTATCGTCCGCGTTTCCGGCCGAACCGGCGCACCTTGCTGAAGGGCAGTGGTGCGCTTGCGGTCGGCCTCACCTTCCTGCCGCGCTTTGCGCTGGCTGAAGAAGAGAAGAAACTTAATCTCTACAATTACGATACTTACATTGGCGATACCACACTTGACGACTTCGAAGCGGCAAATGGCATCGCTCCGAAGATGGATCTGTTCGCCGACATGGACGAACTGTTCTCGAAGCTCAAGGCCGGCAATCCCGGCTATGACGCGGTTGTTGTGGCCAACGACTATCTCGAACGCATGGTGAAAGCCAACCTGATATCTCAGCTGGATCACACCAAGATCCCGAATATGGCCAACATCGACCCCGCCTTCGCCAACCCGGCCTTCGATCCGGGCCGCAAGCATTCCATTCCCTACATGTGGGGAACGATCGGCGTTGGCTATCGCAAGTCGGCAATCGAGGGTGGCATCATCGACAGCTGGAAGCCGCTGTTCGACTCGGACGCATATTCTGGCAAGATCTCTTTGCTTGGCGATGCCCAGAATGTCATTGGCTGTGCACTGAAGTATCTCGGCTACTCATTCAATTCCGTGGTGCCTGAAGAACTGATGAAAGCCCAGGAACTGTTGATTGCCCAGAAGAAACACGTCAAGGTCTTTGCCGATGACAACGGCCAGGATCTTCTGGCATCCGGTGAAGTCGTGGCTTGTCAGGAATGGAATGGCGACATTGCACAGGTGATGGTCGAAGACAGCGACCTGTCCTATGCCGTGCCGAAAGAAGGTACCAACATTTGGGAAGATACCTGGGCCATTCCCGCCGGCGCTCCGCACCCCGAGAATGCTCACGCCTTCCTGAACTACATTCTCGATGGCGAGGTTGGGCAAAAGATCGCCGACAAGGTGCAGTATGCAACGCCAAATGCCGCAGCCAAGAAACTGATGCCCGAGAGCTACACGTCCAATCCGGCGATCTATCCGCCAGCCGACGTGTTGTCGAAGTGCGAGTCGACGATCTATCTCGGCGAAGAAGCTGCCAAGGTGCGAGACGAAATCTGGACGCGCATCCAGGCTGCATGATTGCTACACTATGAGGCGGCGCCGCGTAGGCGCCGCCAATCAAATTCTTGGGGGCGATCTAGATCAATATGCTGAAGTCGCTCACACCGCCCACCGTGCCTTTGACCATCCTTGGCGATTTCGCCCGCACCGTCTATGGGGTGTCGGGACAATGGTCCAGGCTTGAGGGCGAGCGCGACCAGAATTCTAAGGTTACCGATGGTGACGGTAAATCCTGGGTGTTCAAGGTCTGCCATCCAGCCGAGGGCGAGGCTATAATGGCGGCCCAGGCCGATGTTCTCGAACATATTGCACTGACTGATCCGTCCTTGCCGGTGCCACGCGTCAGGCGCTCGCTGACTGGTGAACAGCTTCCTTGCCTCACCCATGACGGCATGGAATTCCGCATCATGCTGCTCTCCTGGCTCGAGGGCGAGTTACCGGGTGATCGTGAGTTCGGCGCCGAGGCGCTGATCGAACTGGGTGGCCTGCTGGGCAGGCTTGGTCTTGCAATGCGGGGCTTCATTCATTCAGCGCCTGCCTCCCGCGATCTGGTCTGGGACACCGGCAAGGTCGAAAAATTGAGGGTGCAGGTCGCCAATCTGCCGCCGGCAGATCGTCCGTTGGCGGAGGATATTCTTGATCGCCACCGCGATGTGACTGCTCTGGCGTTGATGCGGATGCGCGGCCAGATCATCCATGGCGATGTTCATACTTACAACAGCGTGACGGACGGCAGCGGGCGCATCACCGGTATCATCGACTTCGGTGATCTGGTGCACGGCGCGCTGGTGCTCGATCTCGCCAATGCCATCGCCGATTTCCTGAGTCCTGGGCATGATCTCGCAGCAACCATCTTCAACATGGTACGTGGCTATTGCCGGGTGACACCGCTTGAGGAAATCGAAGCTGATGTGTTGCTCGATCTCATTGAAGTGCGCTTGCTGATGACGCCGCTGGTTGATGCGCTGAAGGCCTCCAATGGCATCGCGTCCCAGGGCTATTTCCAGGCCTTCAATGCCCGCAGCATGCCGATGATCCGCGCGCTTCGGTTACTGGGGCGCCAGCCGTTGATCGATCTCATCCGCCGCGCCGCCGCCTATCCGCCAAAACGGCAAGCCGCACCGCAGGGTGTCGAGGATATCGTCGCCCGCCGGAAGCGGGTGATGGGCGATAAGCTCTATGTCTTCTACGATCCGCCCTTGCACATCGTGAAAGGCGAGGGCGTCTGGCTGACGTCGTCCGATGGCCGCCGCTTTCTCGATTGCTACAACAACGTGCCACATGTCGGTCATTGTCATCCTTACGTGACCGAGGCGATCGCCCGGCAAGCGCGCATCCTCAACACCAATACACGCTATCTCACCGATCAGTCCATTGCCTATGCTGAGCGGTTGACAGCACTTGCTGGCGAGGGATTGTCGGCGGTGGTTTTCGTCAACTCCGGCAGCGAAGCCAATGACCTCGCCTGGCGCATGGCCAAGGCCTGGACCGGCCATCAGGGCGGGCTGGCGATGGAGTTTGCCTATCACGGCGTGAGTGAGGCCATCGATGCATTTTCACCCTCCAATTCACCCGAACATTGGTATGCGCCGCACATGCGGCTGTTGCCGGCACCCGATACCTATCGCGGCGAATTTGCAGCGGGCGAACCCGATGCCGGTGAACGCTATGCGGCATTGGTTGAGCCGCTGATCGAAAGCCTCGACGCCGAGGGCTTCGGCGTTGCCGCGGCGATGGTTGATTCTGCTTTCATGTCGAATGGCATCCTCGATGCGCCCCAAAGATATCTGCAGGACATCGTGAACCGCGTCCGTGCGGCTGGCGGGTTGTTCATTGCCGATGAAGTGCAATCCGGTTTCGGCCGCATGGGCACGGCGTTCTGGGGCCACCAGCACCACGGCGTGACACCGGATTTCATCACCATCGGCAAGCCCGCGGGCAATGGTCATCCCTTGGGAGCCGTGGTGACGCGGCCTGAGATTCTTGCTCACTTCCTCAAAGCCGGACCATTCTTCTCGACTTTCGGAGGCAACAACGTCGCCTGCGCGGCGGGAATTGCCGTGCTCGATGTCATTCGCGACGAAAAACTCGTGAGCAATGCGTTGGAGACCGGTACTTACTTTCGACAGTTGCTCACCGCCCTTATGCAACGACACGCCATCATCGGTGACGTGCGCGGTGTCGGCCTCGCGACTGGCGTCGAGCTGGTGCACGACCGCTTGACCAAGCAGCCGGCGGGCGATGTTGTGCCGCGCCTGCTGGGACTGTTGCGCGACGAGGGAATTCTGGTTGGCGGCGAAGGCCGCCACGGT
>JANLTS010000523.1:0-2004 GCA_031363045.1 Hyphomicrobiales bacterium | reverse complement strand
GAAAGTCTGGGTGGCAGGCTCAAGGCCTGCCATGGAGAGAATGAAAAATTGACCGCCCGCTGAGGACCTATCCATGACCGCCAAGACCCCGGGCAAATATGCCGTCACATTTATCTTCATCACCGTGTTTCTCGACATGGTGGGGATCGGCTTGATCTGGCCGGTCATGCCGCGGCTGATCGAGGATGTCAGCGGCAGCGATCTGGCTGGTGCCTCGGCCTGGAATGGCTGGCTGTTCGTCGCCTATGGCTTGACGCAATTTCTGTTCGGGCCGGCCATCGGCAACCTGTCGGATGCTTATGGGCGCAGGCCCATCCTGCTGCTGTCGGTGTTCGGGCTGGCGGTGGACTATGTCTTGATGGCGCTGGCGCCCAGTCTTGTCTGGCTGTTCATTGGCCGGTTGGTGGCGGGTGTGTGTGGTGCATCCTACACCACCGCCAATGCCTATCTCGCTGACATCACCAAGCCGGAAGAGCGCGCCAAGGTGTTCGGCATGATGGGCGCGGCCTTCGGACTTGGCTTCATCATCGGCCCGGCGATCGGCGGGTTGCTCGGGGAGTTTGGACCGCGCGTGCCGTTTGCTGTTGCGGCGGGACTCTCCATCCTGAATTTCGCCTATGGCTATTTCGTGCTGCCAGAAACCTTGCCGCCGGAGACGCGGCGGCCCTTCTCGCTGGCACGGTCAAACCCCATCGGCACGCTCAAGGTCTTCGCCAGCTATCGTGGCGTTGTGCCGCTCGGGATTGTGATGGCGGGTTACTTTCTGGCGACGTCGGTCTATCCGGCCATCTGGTCGTTCTGGGGGATAGCAAGATTTGGCTGGAGTGAAGCAACGATCGGCTTGACGCTGGCTGCCTTTGGCTTGGTTATGGCTATTTCGCAGGGCCTGCTGACGGGGCCGACCGTCAAATATTTCGGCGAGTGGAACACCGTGGTGCTGGCCCTCTTGTCGTCGCTTGCTGCCAGCCTGGGCTACGGCTTGGCGCCCAACCTGACGATCATCATCCTGCTGTTTCTGGTGCACGCGCCGGAAGGGTTCGCGCAGCCCGCACTCACCGCACTGATGTCACGCGAGGCCCCCGACAATGCCCAGGGCGAGTTGCAGGGCGGCATCGCCAGCCTGCAGAACATCGCCATGCTGGGCGGCACCTTGTTTTATGCGCTGGCTTTCGGCTGGTTCATGCAGCCCAACCCCATCATCGTGTCGCCAAATGCCGGCTACTTCATCTGCTTTGCATTGCTGATGGTGACGCTCGCCTATTTCGTGACCTTGAAGCGGCCGGTTCCGGTCACTCCACCGTAACGGATTTCGCCAGGTTGCGCGGCTGATCGACGTCGGTTCCGCGCGAGACAGCGGCGTGATAGGCAATCAATTGCACCGGCACGGCATAGAGCAGCGGGCTGATGAAGGCATTGGCCTTGGGCACGCGGATGCGATGGAAGGTCCTGTCGCCTGCACCTTCAAGGCCATGATCGTCCGTCAACAGAACAATCTTGCCGCCGCGCGCCGCCACCTCTTCCATATTGGAAATGGTCTTCTCGTAGAGTTCATCATGGGGAGCGATGACAATGACCGGAACATCCTCGTCGATCAGGGCGATGGGGCCATGCTTCAACTCGCCCGCCGCATAGCCCTCCGCATGGATGTAGGAGATTTCCTTGAGCTTCAGGGCGCCCTCGAGTGCGATGGGGTAATTGACGCCACGGCCCAGATACAGCACATCGCGGGCATTGGCGATTTCGCGCGCCACATGGGCGATGTGTTTTTCATCTTTCAGGATTTCGGTGATGTGGCGCGGCGCTTCGATCAAGGCGCCCACCAATTCGCGTTCCTGCTCGCGGGTGATGGTGCCGCGCAGCTTTCCCGCAAGAATGGCGAGGCAGGCCAGGGCCGTGAGCTGGCAAGTGAAGGCCTTGGTTGAGGCGACGCCGATCTCAGGCCCGGCATAGGTGCGGAACACCGCTTCGCTTTCGCGCGCGATGGTTGATTCCGGCACGTTGACG
>JANLTS010000113.1:0-16658 GCA_031363045.1 Hyphomicrobiales bacterium | reverse complement strand
CTTCTTTGCTGGCTTCCTGGGCTTTGGCGCCCTATCTTCGTCTTGAGCCATTTATCACCTTCAATGCAGCGCCACTTGGATGGGTTCGTGCTTGCTCATTTTGACCGGCCCCGACGGTATTGACAACGCCGGCCGGTCTGAATGGTTCCCGTCTTAGCCTTTTTTGTTTGACCGTCTGGAACCAAATGGCCCACATATGCGTTTATATACAGTATGTGTGCGGATTGATCCGAAGGCCAGAACGCAATTTTCTGGCAAGTTTAATTTGGGTAGAGGGATGAAGCATGGGACTTGCAGCCGAAATAGCGCCACACTTGCCGTATTTGCGGCGTTTTTCACGATCGTTGACCGGCAGCCAGCAAAGTGGCGACGCCTATGTCGCTGCCGTCCTTGAAGCCTTGATCGCCGATCCCGCGCAGTTCGACGCCGCGCCCAACCCCAGGGCGGCGCTCTACCGGACCTATTGCCGCTTGTGGGAGTCGGTGTCGCTGAACATGCAAGGCTTCGAACCGAGGCCGGATTGGGAGGTCTCCGCCAACCGCCACTTGTCCGGCCTGAACCCTAAGGCCCGCGAGGCCTTCCTACTTATGGCGGTCGAGGGTTTCAGCAGAGAGGAGATCAGCGGCATCCTGTCGCGCGATGCGGATGCTGTGGCAGCCCTCCTCGAGGAAGCGTCACAAGGCATCGTCGGCCAGGTGGCAACCAGTGTCATGATCATCGAAGACGAGCCGATCATCGCCATGGACCTCGAGACGCTGATGGAAAGCCTTGGCCACAAGGTCACTGGCGTCGCTCGCACCGAAAAAGAAGCGCTACACCTCGCTGCATCCAAGCGGCCCGGCCTGGTGCTGGCCGATATTCATCTCGCCGACGGCAGCTCGGGCATCGATGCCGTGAACAAGCTGCTTCTCAATTTCGAAGTTCCGATCGTCTTCATCACCGCCTTCCCGGAGCGCCTGCTGACTGGAGTCAGGCCGGAGCCGGCCTTCCTCATCACCAAGCCCTTCATGCCCGACATGGTGAAAGCCGTGGTGAGCCAGGCGCTGTTTTTCGGCACCACTTCGAAAGCCGCCGCCTAAGCCTGGAACCCTTGCTACCCGTCCGGCGTTAACGCTCCGGACGGGCAATTCCGCCCGGCTCGAAACGGATTGGAGACCATCATGAATTGGGACCGCATCGAAGGCAATTGGAAAGAAATCAAGGGCAAGGCCAAGCAGCAGTGGGGCAAGCTCACCGACGACGAACTTGATGTCGCCGCCGGCCGCCGCGAAGAGCTCGAGGGCCTCCTCCAGAACCGTTACGGCTATGCCAAGGACAAGGCGAAGACCGAGATCGACTCCTGGATCGGACGGATGTGAGCAGCCTCCACCGGGACATTGAAGCTGACAGTATTGAGGCCGGGCAGGAGGCGTCAGGCGTGTTCACGGCGAAAGACTATGACAAGGCACTTCTGACACCGGCACAGGTCTTCGATCAGCCCATCGACGTGGTCGACACCACCTCCCTGACTGTACAGCAGAAGCTTAAAGTCCTGAAGCGCTGGGAAGCCGACGCGCGCGATCTTGAAACCGCCGCCGGCGAAAGCATGACTGGCGGAGAGCGCTCGCGCTTGGGCGAGGTCCGCAAGGCCATTCATGCGCTCACCGAGCGCGAGGCCATCGATGAGGAAGGCGCACCGGCGCCGTAGCGCATTTACACCATGACACTGAAAGGCGGATCGGTCGGTGCGGTCCGCCTTTTTCATTGCGCGGCGAGCGCTGTCAGGTCCGGGGAGAACGGCAGTTCGATGCTTCGCACCTCGCCGCTGCCGCTGAGTTCGATGAGGAACTCGGCGGGCGACACCATCTCAACGCCAGCCGCCAACGTCGCTGGCACCGCTCCTCGCGACACGCGAATGTCATAGTGTGCCGGCCCGATTTGCACGGTGACATCGTAAGCGTCCCAGCCATCGGGCATGCGTGGCGTGAGGCGCAGTTTCGGCCCCTCGCGCACAATACCGAGCAAGGCCTCAAGCCCGGCACGATAAAGCCACCCCGCCGAGCCCGTGTACCAGGTCCAGCCGCCGCGCCCCGCGTGCGGCACGACTGAGTACACATCGGCGGCAACCGCGTAAGGCTCCACCCGGTAGCGGCGCGCCTCGCTTTCGGTTCGCGCATGGTTGATCGGATTGAGCATCGCGAAGAGGGCCGCCGCGCGGTCGAATTGGCCGAGCGCCGCATGGGCGAAAATCGACCAGATGACGCCGTGCGTGTACTGGCCACCGTTTTCGCGGATACCCGGCGGATAGGCCTTGATGTAGCCCGGTTCCAAATCGGTCTTGTCGAACGGCGGCGTGAACAGCAGCGCCACCTTGTCGTCCAGACGGACCAGCCGGCGGAAGGATTCCTCCATGGCGGCGACAGCGCGTTCGGCTGGTGCTGCGCCCGAGATCACCGCCCAGGATTGGGCGATGGCGTCGATCTGGCACTCGGCACTCCCGGCCGAGCCCAAGGGAGTGCCATCGTCGAAGAAGCCGCGCCGGTACCAGCGCCCATCCCAACCGTCATTTTCGAGCGCCTGGCGCAACGCCTGCCCGTGGGCACGCCACTGCGCCGCGTGGACCTTGTCGCCGCGCGCCCCGGCAAGCGGCACGAAAGCATCGAGAGTGGCAATCAGGAACCAGGCGAGCCAGACGCTTTCGCCCTTGCCCTGTTCGCCCACGCGGTTCATCCCGTCATTCCAATCGCCAGTCCCGATCAACGGCAGGCCGTGGACACCTGTCGCAAGGCTACGGTCGAGGGCGCGCGCGCAGTGATCGTAAAGTGTTGCAGATTCGTCCGACAGGGCCGGCATGAAAAAGGCGTCATGCTCGCCGGGCAGCAATGGCTGGCCTTCGATGAACGGCACCATCTCGTCGAGGATCGCCGTGTCGCCGGTGGTTTTCGCATAATGGCCGGCGCAATGGGCCAGCCAAACGGTGTCGTCCGAAATCCGCGTTCTCACACCCATGCCGGTTGCGGGCAGCCACCAGTGCTGGAAATCGCCTTCGACGAATTGCCGGGCGGCGGCCCGCAGAATGTGATCGCGGGCAATTGCCGGCCGCGCCCAAAGCAGCGCAAGAGAATCCTGCAATTGATCGCGGAAGCCATAGGCACCGCTGGCCTGGTAGAAGCCCGAGCGCGCCCACATGCGGCAGCTGAGCGTCTGATAGAGCAACCAACCGTTCATCATGATATCGAGCGAGCGGTCGGGGGTGCGCACCCGAACGGCGCCGAGCGTATCGCTCCAGAATTGCTTCACTTCGGCCAGCACGGTTTCGGGCGGGTTCTCGCGATAGCGCTTGATCAAGGCCCGCGCATCCGCTTCGCCGGGTGCTGCACCCAGCATGACCACCAGATCGGCGGAACCGTTCGGCGCGAGCGTTACAACCGTCTGAAGCGCCGTGCACGGGTCAAGTCCGCCGCCGGTCCAGTTCGACAAATTGGCGCCCGCCGCGAGGCCGCGCGGCGCTGCCAGATTGCCATGGGCGCCGAGGAATTCACGCCGGTCGCCGGTCCAGCGTGTCTGGCGGCCACCCATGTCGGCAAAGGCCACCTGCTCGCCGGACTGCATATTCCAGCGGTTGCGGGCGAACATCGCGCCGGTGTCCTCGTCCATGGATGTTACGACGAAGGGTGCCGATGCCGCACGCGACGGTCCCAGCACCCATTCCGCGTAGAACGTGACCGTCAGGGTCCGCGCCACCGGCGACTGGTTGGTCAGCCGCAGACGCGAGAGTTTGACCGGGTAGCGCAAGGCTACGAGTTGCAGCAATTCCATCCGCAGATGACGCGTCTCGCGCTCGAACACGCTGTAACCGAAGCCATGGCGTGCCAGATGGCTGCCGTCGCTGGAATTGAGCGGCTTCAGGGTCGGAGACAGCAGGAATCCCTCCTCGGCACTTGCCACATAGAATGCTTCGCCGGGCCGGTTGGTCACCGGGTCGTTGCTCCAGGCGGTGAGCTGGTTCTCGCGGCTGTTGCCGGACCATGTGTAGCCGCCGCCATCGGCGGAGCACTGAAAACCGAAATCGGGATTGGCGATGACATTGATCCACGGCGCCGGTGTTGGCCGATTGGCCTCTAGCACGGTCGTGTACTCGGTCCCGTCCGCCCCAAAGCCGCCAAAGCCGTTGAAGAACTCGAGATGTTTGGTATCGATGGCTCCGAGCTTCGCCAGCGGCTGCGGCGTGAGCGTCTTGACAGCCGGTGGCGCCGCTGCGGTCTCGCGTACCCGGGCGAGCTGGCTTGCGAGGCTACCGCGCCTGGCCACCAGGACCGCTCGCGCAATGGCGGGGAGCACCCGCAACGTCTCGTGCGACATGAGATCGGCGCGCAGCGTGAAGACCTGCCCCGTCTCGCCCGGCGCGCTGATCTTGCGGGCCAGCGCTTCGATCGCCACCTGGAGGTCCTGCGCATACGACGACATGCGGTCGTTGAGGATCACCAGATCGGCGGCGAAGCGTTTCGATTTCCAATATTCGAAAGCATGCAGGAGCTGGCGGATCAGGTCGATATCGTCGAAATCGTCAATGCGCGCCAAAAGAATCGGCCGGTCGCCCGAAATCGACTGCGGCCACAGCATCGACTGCGCCCCGATATCCCGGGCCAGAACCTTGGCGGACGGCCGCAACGCCGGATTGGCATAGATGAGATGGCTTGCAAGAGTTTGATAGAGATGCGCCTCTTCGGCGTCGATCGACAAATGCCGCAGCTGAATTTGCGCCTGGGTCCAGGCCAGCATCAGGGCCCGGTTGTAAGCGGGCTCCTGGCGGTGGCGATCGACGAGATCGAGGACCGCCTGGCGGCTCGCCGCGGCAACCGTCCAGATGGTGCAGCGGACCTGGCGGCCGGCCGGAATCCTCAGCCGCCGCCGCAACGCAAACACCGGATCGAGAACGGTTCCCACCGTGCCGGACAGCCGCTCGCCGCCGCTCATCGCCGCGGGCATGCGCGTTGATTTGCCGATGCCGACGAATCGTGCCCGGTCGGTCTCGAATTCAAGCGAGCCGATGGCTGTGCCCTGGACGAGTATGAACTGCGCCACCCAGACTTCCGGGTCCTCCGGCGATCTCCGCCGCCTCGTCGCGAGGAGCGTCTCGATCTCCGG
This sequence comes from Hyphomicrobiales bacterium, assembly GCA_031363045.1. GTDB lineage: Bacteria > Pseudomonadota > Alphaproteobacteria > Rhizobiales > Aestuariivirgaceae > Aestuariivirga. The sequence goes on along the minus strand of JANLTS010000113.1, from coordinate 11,531 downwards.
CAGAAACTCGGTCTGAACGAAGAGTTTTGAGAACGCCGGGTGTGCGATATCGGCGGCGGCGGGCGCCAGCACCAGTTCGGCATAGGACGTGACGTCGATGTCGCGCGATGTCAGTGCTGAATTGAGGATCGTCACCCGCCGCGCCTCGGCATTGTCCTCGGAGGAAACAACGCACTCCAGCGTCGTGGTAAAGTTTCCGTCGGTGCGGACGATCTCGGCCTTGTCCTCAGTAAACAACGCGGCATAGCTATCCGCAGGCGCAGCCGTCGGCACAAGGCCTGCCGACCACGCCTTGCCGTTGCGCGCCTCGCGCAGATAGACGAAGAAGCCCCAGTCGTCGCAGACACTATCCTCGCGCCAGCGCGTCAGCGCCAGCCCGTTCCAGTTGCTGTAGCCGCCGCCCGCCGCGGTGAGCATGACGCTGTATTGCCCATTCGACATGAGATGCGTGGCGGGAGCGGCCAGGCGTTGCGGATCAAAGGTCCGAGCCGCTTCCGGCGCGGCGCCGCGAGCGGCGGCGCTGGCGGCCTCCTCGGCGCGCGCATGGGTCAGTGGAACGTTGCGCGGTGCGCGCTCTTGCAGCAGCAATTCGGTGGCGCGCACCACCGGCTCCTCGTGAAAATGCGAGCGCATTTCGCCGTTGCGCACTGCGTTGAGGATGGCGACGATGGTCATGCCCTGGTGGTGCGCGAAATACGCTTTGACAATGGCAACGGCTTCGCCCTTGCGCAGCCGTGACTGCGTGTAGTCGAGTGCCTCGTAGAAACCGTAGACGCCGCGACCGCCGGCCCGCGCCAGCGTCGCGTAATTCGCCGCCGCCAGCCTGGGGGCGATCATCGCGGCAAGGCCCGTCGCATAAGGCGCCACGACTTTGTTATCTGCAAGGCCACGTTTAAGACCTAGTCCCGGTACGCCGAAATTCGAATACTGGTACGTAAAGGCAATATCGCGGGCATTGAACGCTGATTCGGAAATCCCCCAGGGTATGCCGAGGCCCGCAGCATAGGCGATTTGGCGTTCGACGACGAGCCGTGTCGTCTGATCGAGCAGCCCGCCGCTTGGCGCCCGCATCACCAGCGATGGCATAAGGTACTCGAACATCGAACCCGACCATGACATGAGCGCCGCGCCGCCTTGGACTTCGGTAACGGCGCGTCCCAGCCTGAACCAGTGGCGGGTGCGCAAATCGCCCTTGGCAATGGCGAAGAAGCTCGCCAGCCGCGCTTCGGAGGCGAGCATGTCATAGCAACTTTCATCACGCATCGATTCCGCGACGCGATAACCGATGGCAAGGAGATTGCGCTGTGGATCGAGCAGGAACCCATAATCCATCGCGTAAGCCAAGATGCGCGCCCGGGCGCTGATGGCTTTCAGCTGCGGTGCGATATCGGCTGGCCCTTTCGACACATCTTTAAAATGGGTTTCGATAATGGCGCGCAAGACCTCCGCCCAAGTCACCAGACGGCCTCCGGCTTCGGCATCAATGTCGGCCGCAAGGCTGATGGCGCTCGCGTGGATATTGGATGCCTGAACTGCGAAATCGATCAACCGCACCGGCAGATACTCCGGTGCTTCGCGCGCCTTGACGACGGCCCGCCGCAGCGCGCCGAGTTGAAACTCAAGCTGCTTGCGGGCGGGGCGGATCCGCCTTCGGTCATCTGGCGCCGACGCCAGCTCTTCGCTCACAACATCGATCGCATCTTCGATGCCATCATAAGCGGTGGCATCTCCAGCAATTGGCATCAGCCATTCGGCACCGGCATTGGCGAGCGCGATCAGATGGCCGGCCAGATTGCCGCTGTCGACGGTCGAGACGTATTTCGGCTCGAGCGGCCGCAGGGACTCGGTGTCGTACCAATTGTAGAGATGGCCATTGTAGGTTTCCATGCGCTCGACAGTTGCCAGCGTCGCTTCGATCCTTGCGGCCGCGTCGGCAAGGCCGATCCATCCGAACTGGCGGGCGGCGGCGATCGAGATCAGATAAAGCCCGATATTGGTTGGAGACGTCCGGTGCGCGACAGTGGGCTTTGGGTCCTCCTGGAAATTGTCGGGCGGCAGCATGTTGTCGCCCGGTGTCACGAAGGTTTCGAAGAAGCGCCACGTCCGGAGTGCCACCAGCCGCAGGGCCTTCCGGTCGGCGGGCGAAGAGGCGAGTTCGTCTTCGAGCTTCAGCGACCGGCTCATCCACGATGCGGCGGCAGGTGCGATGATCCATGCGACAGCGAATGGCAGCAAAACCATCCACATGCCGTCGCCGCGCCACATCGCTATGGCCGCTGCGGCAATACCGAACACCACGCTTGGCGCCATCAGGCGATAGTGGCCGATCACGCCCGACGCCGCGCTGGAATCGGCCTGCGCGGCGGTCGTCCATTCGAGCAACATTTTGCGGCTGACGAACATGCGGTGGAAAGTCCGTATGATGGCATCGGCCATCAACCAGGCTTGGTGTCCGAGAAACACCAGGTTCGATCCGGCCAGGGCTCCGGCATGAGCTAAGTAGCCGGCCGACGATTTGACCTGGCTCGCCGTCGTGAGTGCGCGCCGCCGCGGAATGGCGCCCAAGAGCGCCGGCAGAAGGGGCGGAAACGCAACCAGCAGCACGAGGAATAAAGTCCAGGCCACGGCTTGGCCGGCGGGCAGCAGGCTCCAGCCCGCGAACAGTCCTGCAAGGGTGGCAATTGTCAGCAGCGAGCGCCGGAGATTGTCGGCCATTTTCCACAGGCCCAGTGCCGGAAACTGACCCCCTCGCCCGGATATCCATGGCAGGAGCTGCCAGTCACCGCGTGCCCAGCGGTGCTGCCGCGACGCTGCGGTGCCATAGCGTTCTGGATACTCCGCCACCACCTCGACATCGGTGACAAGCGCGGCGCGCGCCAGAACGCCTTCGAAAAGGTCATGACTCAGCATTGCGTTTTCCGGCACACGGCCGGCAAGCGCCGCTTCGAAGGCATCGATCTCGTAGATACCTTTGCCAGCGAAGGACCCTTCGCCGAACAGATCTTGATAGACATCGGAGACTGCGAAGACGTAAGGGTCAACGCCGCGCGGGCTTGAGAACACCCGCTGGAACAGCGAGCCATAATGGCCGGTGGGCAGCGAGGGCGTCACGCGCGGCTGCAACACGCCGTAGCCTTCGGTCACGCGCCCGGCGGCTGCATCGAATTTCGGCTGGTTGAGCGGATGCGCGATCTTGCCGACGAGGCGGCGCGCAGCATCGCGCGGCAGTTTGGTGTCGGCATCGAGCGTAAGTACGAATTTCACTGCGGGCGGCAATTTCCCGCCGACAACGATGTAAGTCGTATCGCTCGCACCGCGCAGCAGCCGGTTCAGCTCGTGAAGCTTGCCGCGCTTCCTCTCCCAGCCCATCCACTTGCCCTGTTGTGCATTCCATTTACGCCCGCGATGTAGCAGCAGGAAGCGGTCGCCGGCATGACGCAGGTTCAGCCCGGCAATACCGGCGAGCGCCACGTCGAGGAGTGCCGCGTCGCCGGGAGAACTCTCCCCGTCAGCGTCTGTCCAATCGGTCAGCAGGCCAAAATAGAGTTCCCCCTCGGCGTTAGAGAGGTAGTGCACCTCCAGCCGGTCAATCAGCTCTTCGATATCGTCGCGCGATGTGAGCAGAGCAGGCACCGCAATCAGTGTCCTGAGCCCTGCGGGCACGCCATCGCGCAAGGCTAAGCCGGGTATCACCGCTGCATCGAGAAGCCGCGTCATGAAGAAGTTTACAAGCGATAGCCCCGCTTCCGAGGCCGGCAACAACGCCAGCACGCCAAGGATAACAAGGAGGCTGGCGGGAAGGTTGCGGTCAAGGAGAACGAACAGTCCGGCGGCCAACAGAAGAGCGCTCGCCAGTGCAATGCTGCCGAGATAAGCTGTGAGACCCGAGGCACGGATTGCCATTCTGATCCGGCGTAGCGGCGGCGGAGAAAAGCCAAGCCTCGATTCGAAATCCGCCCGACCCGGTCCAATCAGGCAATAACCGGGATCGCCATTCGCATCGGCCAGAGCCAACTCTGCGATAGCAAGTTCGCCGGTGCGCGAACCGCGCGCCAACCCCTCCACGGCGGTACGATAAATCGTACGGCTGGGAAAATCCATGTCACCATAGACGGCACGTGTCCGCAGCAACTGGTCGACGAGGCTCACGCCATCGAACCAAGATTCCCAGTTAACGTCGGAAATCAACCGCATGCTGGTGACGATGTTGCGCACCGTGACATTGGCCGCGCTTTGCCGGTGATGCTCGCCGTTCACCGCCTCTTCGAAACTGTACCCGAGCGCATCGGTTTTCACTTTCAACCAGTCGAGGATCGACGCCGCCGGCCCATCCTGGTCGCGCAGCCGTTGAATCAGTTGTACCGCGAAGGGCTGAGTCACGGCAATGTCACCAGCAACTTCAACGATCTCGGCGGCCTTGGCGGCGAGTGCCCGCTCGGCAAGATCGTCAGCGGCGTTTCTATCACGCCGTGCGGCCACCATGCGCTGCGAGATACGGCGCAAGTTCTCGATCAGGATGAGCCGCAGGCTGATCGCCACTGCCCACAACTCACCAATGGAGAGCGGCTGGACCTCTTGGTAGGCGTTGACGAAGTCCGTCAGAGACACGGGATCGAAGCTACTGTCGGTATGCGCGACGTAGGCCCACACCAACCCGAAGATGCGCGGATGCCCGGCGAGCGGCCCGCCCACAAGCTTCGGCAGCTGTCGGTAAAATCCGTCGGGCAAATCGGCCCGCGTCTGGCGCACCTGCTCTTCGACGAGATGATAATTGTCGATCAGCCACTCGGCCCCTGGCGTAACCGGCTTGCCGTCTGCAATCGCAGTGCAAATCTCGCGATAAGCGGAGAGCAGCGCAGCGGCATTGTCGCCAAGACGCTCGACGATCGATGTGACCTTCGGAGGTTGGTCAGACACCGCCTGGCTCTCGGCAAGACTGCGTGCGTGCTGCTTGAAACGCTCAGGCCCGAAAATTTCTGCCGCGATGGGCTGTGTATTGTCCCAAGCCGGTTGCCCGCGGCGGCTAAGCCTACCAAAGAGACTCGGCATCCTGGGCGCACCTCCTAAAACTGCAATGATGTCAGTCGAGAATGGTCGGGCCGCAGTAGCCCGAACCTTTGACACTCGGTCTCAACGCCCGATCAGCCGGAAGGTTCCCGCCGCCTGGCGGTATCACGCAATTTAATATCGCACATTAACGGACCATGCTTGGGCCTCGCAGGTTTCGGAAGCAGCCAATCCGCTTCAGGCGCGGAGGCAGTATGCTGGCAGGATTGGAACCGCCCAATGCCAGCCGCGTCAGAGCCGGCAATGATTTCACGCCGGTTCTATGCATGACAGACGCACGGTGGATTTCGATAGCAGCAAGTTCGCCCGCCAGTTCTGCCCGCTTCCTTACTATTGCTGTTATGTCATGAAGATTGGCCATGGATTCCATTTTGGCCGAAACCTGCTATGCAGTCTTGGTGCGTTTGCTACCTAATGCCGCCGAAGTCACCCAGCGCATTGACCATAACGTCCCGGGCCGGTTATTTTCGCGGCGTTTCAGGAAAGCCAATGGCGTTGCCCGTTTTGACAGAGCCATTTGTGTGCTAGCTTCAAGACGATATGCAAGCACACACTCGCCGCCACGGTTTGCGCACGGAACGCGGCTTCGTCCTGGTATCCGTCATCTGGATCGCGGGGTTGCTGGCGGTGATGGCGACGGCGTTCACTATTGGAGTTCGCAGTTATACGTTGGCGGGACGCAATGTCATTCAAGGCGAACGGGCGCAGGCGGTTGCCGATGGCATGGCGATGTTCGAGGCGCTGAAGCTCGCATCGCTTGACCTTTCGGGGAACACGCAATTGGCGTCGGGAATTGCGTCAATCTGCCAATGGGCTGAATCGGCAATGGTGACTGTCCGCATTCAGGATCAGGGTGGTCTTGTCGATCTCAATACAGCCTCCCCGGTTCTGGTGGAGCGGCTGTTTGCAGGATTAAGATTGGCGGCAGTGGACTCAACCGCCTTGCAGGCCTCCTTGCGCGACCACCGCGACCCGGACCATGACACGCAAGCGGGCGGACTTGAGCCTGAATTCTATCCGGGCCGGAAACACGGCCCCAAGAATGCGCCCTTGTCGGTGGCGGAGGAACTGGACCAGATTCCCGGATTGACGGACAAAATACGCGCCACGCTGCGGCGTGTCACCACCGTCTCATCGCAGCAGATCGGCATCGATGTCGAGCTGTCACCAATTGAATTGCTGAAGCTCCTGCATGTCTCCGGGCCTGCCGATCCGGCCGCATTGGCCTTCGCATCTCCGTCACCACGCCGCATCTATTCGATCGAAGCGTCAACCGAATTGCCTGATGGCTCGCGTTTTACCCGGCGCGCCATGATTGCCCTGCTGCGCCAACCGGAGCGGCCGTTTGCCATCCTCGCCTGGCAGCAAGGCGTATGGTCAGGCGACACGTCTTCGGGAGCTGCAGCGGTTGAAGCCTGTCTCAATTGAGAATGCGGAAGAGTTCCTCTCCCGGGGTCGGATCATCGCGCCTGACACGCGGCGCCTGAACGCTCAGCTGCCTCCGGAATTCCTCCGTCACCTCGCGGGCTTCCACCAGATCGCGGATGACACGCGGGCGGATGAAGATGATCAACTCGGTGCGCGACAATGATTCAGCCTTCTGGCGGAAGGCATTGCCGAGCAGCGGGATGTCGCCCAGAACCGGCACTTTGGTCTTGCCCTTGGTTTCGCGTTCCTGAATGAGGCCGCCAAGCGCCAGAGCCTCACCATCGCTGACCACAACCGAGGTCTTCAGCTTACGCTGATGGATGGTGGGCGAATCGATATCGGATGTCGTGGTTTTGGTGACGCTGCTGACTTCCTGTTCGATATCGAGCGTCACCAGGCCACTGTCGTTCACACGCGGCGTGACATTGAGGATGATGCCGGTATCTTTCAACTCGACGGTCGAGACGATCGGCGCATCCAGCGCTCCGGTTCCCTTGGCCGACTGCGTGACCACAGGAACCTGATCGCCGACCTGCAAGGTGGCGGTGCGGTTGTCGAGCACAACGAGTGACGGGGCCGACAGCACGCGCACGTTGGTGACACTTGAAATCGCGTTCAAGGCAAAGCCGACATCATTGGATTTCAGGAAATACGAGAAACCCGGAAACACTGAGGCGACGGCCCCACTTGCGGCATCCGAGAACGCGCCGCCATTGTTCTTTTCGCCGAGGAACCAGCGGACGCCGAATTTGAGGTCATCATCGAGCGAAACCTCGGCGATGACCGCTTCCAGCAGAACCTGATTGGGAACGGTGTCGAGTTCCATGAGGATGGTTTTCATCCGGTCGAAGGCGGTATCGGACGTGAAGATCAGCAGCGCATTGTTGGTGTCGTCGGCGACAATGCGGGTGCGGCCGTCGGCAGCGGCCTGCGCGATGCTCGCCGGATCAGTTCCAGCTGGCAGTACATCGACTCCAGTGAGAGGCGTCTCGGGTCCACCAGTGATCGCCGGCGGAGTTCCTTGATCGCTCGAGGATATCGCTGCCGCATCGTAGCGTGGTGCGACGTTTCCTTGCGCAGCGGTTGCTGAATCTTGGCCATTGGAATAGACCTGCTCCAATATCTTGGCGAGATCAGACGCATTGCGGTTCTGCACCTTGTAGACATGCAGGCTGGCTTCACTGGTTTCGGCCAGAACATCGAGCTTCTTGATCCAGCGCGTTGCCTCCTTCAGGTACTTCGACCGGCTCGAAATCACCAGCACGGATTTGAGCCGGGCATTGGGAACAAAGCGCACAATGCCTTTCAGGGCGCCGGACCGGGTTTCGAAAATCTGGTCGAGGTCCTGGACGATGGCCGTGGGCGAGGACGATTTCACCGGCACCAGCGCAAATGACATGCCACGCATCCAGTCGACATCGAAGACCGAAATCGTCTCCTCGATGGCGGCAATCTCGCGCGGTGTGCCGGACAGGACCAGCGCATTGCGGCCCGTGTCGGTGTTGATAATCATGCCGGAAGGCAGCATTGGCTCAAGGACCTGCCGCATGTTCTCGGCCGAGACAAATTTGAGTGCCACCAGCTGCGGCCTGATGCCCGGTTCATCGCCGCCTGCTTTCGATGTCGTGATGGACGCCGTGGTGCGGCCGGCCTCGGCCAACGGCACGATGCGGTAGCCGCCATTGCCGGCAACAATCACCGCGCCATTGTCGCGGAGCGTGGCCTCGAAGAGTTCGAGCAAGCGGCTGCGCGCCATTGGTTGCGTTGTTTGCAGCGTGATGGCGCCCTGAACCCGCGCATCGACGCTGTAGTTCAGGCCCAGCGTATCGCCGAGGATCGATTTGGCTGCCTGGGCGACCGAGACATTCAGAAGATTGAGAGTGACGTCCTCGCCTTCCTGGTCGAACGGCAGCGTCACCTGTGAGACGGGTTTTCCAGTCAGGCTGTCGCTGCCTTGCTGGGTGAAGCCTTCAAACGGAACCTTGCCGGTATTGGCAGATTGCGACTGCAGGAACTTGTCGAGCCTTGCCTGTTTCTGGGTTGCGCTGGTGGGCGGAGCAGGTGCATCCAGCCGTTTGTCGAGCAGCGATTCACCACTGAGACTGGGGGCGCAAGCTGTCGTCATGCAGGCAAGACCGGCAAGCACCCCCAACTCGCACCAGCCGATACGCCACACGGACATCGTTCACACTCTTCCCTAGCGAGAGATACTAGGAATGAAGGCTGGCGATGCCTACCTAGTTCGAGGGTTTGTCCACATAAAGCTTCAGCAACGACTTGGAGTCACCGGAAGCGAGCAAGACTCCCTGCGGGTCAAGGGATTTTACCGTCCAGCCCGAAATGATGGCTCCCGCCTCGACCCACACACCATCGGGGGCATCGGCGGTGGCAATGAGGGCCTTGCCCTGGTCGGGCGTCAGGAGAAGGCCCTTGAGGAGCAATTGGCTTGCGTCGATGCGTATTGGTGGTGATGTCACTTCGACAACCGGCTGTGGAGCGGGAGCTGGTTCGGCGACGATCGCCTGGGGCACAAAGGGTCGGCGGTTTTTCTGAAACAACGGGCGGTTCAGTGCCTCGTTCAATGTCACTGATGGCGACGCCGAACCGGGCTGGGCAGACAGAAAACTGTCTGCCGGATTCCATTGAGCGATATCTCTTGCCTCGATCGGTGGAGGTTCACGCCACCACGTCGCAACCGCATACAACAGCAGTCCGAATGCGAGGCTGGCATTGAGAGCACTGAGCAGGATGAAATCGCGTGTCCTCATGGCGATTGTAACTGTGACGGCGCGTCCTCACTTCGCCTTGTTGCCGCATAGACGCTGAGAGTTGCCGAGACAGGTTGCTCTTCGGTGCCCGCCTGCTGATAGGCACTGTTGGACCTGACAGAGAATTTATTGATCACCAGAAATGGCCTGGCGTCTTCGATCTTCTGAATGACAGTGTAAATTGCCGCCAACTGCCCGGTGATTTCGAACTCCGATCCGGCCAGTGTGATGGCTTCGCGCTCAAGCGCGGGCAAATCGTTGGTCCGCAAGACCTGAACGCCATTGCCTTGCATGATCTCATTCAATTGACCCGTCAAGTTGGCCGAAACTTCAGCCGGAGTGCCACCGGCCATGAAAAGTTCGTTGTATGCATCAGCAGAGCGATCGACTTCGATATCAGACAATCGTGGTTCAAACGCCAAGATCGAGCGGTAACGATCATAGAGGGCCAACTGGTTGTCGAGGCTCGCTGTTTGACCCGCGGACTGGCCACCGGCTGCCCACATGAAAAGGCTTGCAATGGCAATGGTACTGAGGGCCATTGCGGTTATGGCGATGGTTCGGCGAGTGATCACCGCGGCACCAGTCCGGCCGTTTCATCATCCCCTCCGAAGTGCACGCCTTCCATGCGAATGGAAAAATGCGATTGGGTTTCAGCCGGGTTGCGGTAGACCGGCGCCGAGAAGGCCACCTTCGCAAACAAGGAAGATGCCTCAAGCTTTGAAATGAGGTCCTCGGGTTTTGCCGCCTGACCTTCGAGAACGACGGTCGTTCCGTCGAGTGTCAAACCTTCGAGTAAGGCATCGTCTGGCAGCAGACGGCTCAACTCCTCTATGAAGTTGGGAAGATGCAGACTATTGTTTTTCCAGTCGCCCATTTCCTGAAGCGCCGCCGAGGATAACTTCAAACCTTCAACCCGCGCCAGGACTTTGTCGGCTTCCGGTTTCAGACCGGCGATCTTGGCGGCGACTTCCTGACTTTGGTCCGCAGCTTGCCAGGAAGACGCTGAAATGCTCGCGGCACCGCCGATTGTTATCGCCAGAAAACTTATCGCCGCAAGTTTGAGCCAACGCTTATGCCGATCGGACCCATAAAGTTTGCCATCCCCAGACAGCGCAATCGGCCACAGACTTCCTTGATGATCCCGGAACACAATCGCTTCAAGTCTGCGCTTCTGGGCAGTCAGGACCCGGCGCAAAGGTTCGAGAGCCTGACGTTTGAAGACGAGTTGCTCGACCTTCCACGTATTGCCCGCATTCGCGCTGTTGAGAATTCGATGCGCTGTGATGATGTCGTCAGGATTGAAGGGCGTAACGCGGAGCAGATCCAGCCGCAGAGCCTTGGCAAGGGTGGCCTCCGTTTGCGCCGGGAACTCGACAATCCGCCGGAAGCACAGGCTGTTATCAATGCTGACGGCAATGTTCTTGTGTCCGGGAAAAACCAGCAACTCTGGGTTCTCGACAGCGCCGAGAGAACCGGCAGGGTCCGCCGTGCCCGGCACCACGTTGATGGTATAGCCCAGTCCGGAAAACCCGACTTCGGTTATCCCACTGAAATCCAGCTCCGCAAGCGACTCATGCGAGATCCACGGTCTGAACCATTGCGTGAGCCGCATTTTCCAAGTCAGGTTCCAGATCAGGCCGGCATTCATGGCTGTTCGCAACTGCAACTTCGGGCTTTTCTACATTTCACATTGAGGTATCATTGACTTTACGGCAAGCAACTTCAACCGGCTGTGAACAACCCAATTCATGCAACCAGCGATGTGGAACCCTCAAGTGTCGCTTGGCAGTGTTCAGGAAGCTCGCAGCGACAAGGCCCGGGAGTTCATCGAGTACCTGCAAGCCCAGGGCCGGCTTGATCAGAATGGTGTCAGACGAGCACTTTCAGCACTGGCGCAAAGCCGGGAGCCTCTGGAACTAATCCTACAAGAACTGGGATTGATCGAGGAAAGCAGCCTGCTGGATTGCCTGGCGCAGTATCTTGGTGTCGAGAGGGCGTCTGGCAGTGGTGCCGTGCCAGATTCGGACAGTTTTATCGACCTGCCAATGGCGTTTCTGAAACGATCAAATCTGCTGCCGCTTGCGATGACGGATCACTCGCTCACTCTGGCGACGGCCCAACCCTTGACTGATGATGCCGCGCGTGCGGTTGCTTATGACGTGGGGCGGCAATTGGTGATGAAGCTGACCCCCCTCAATGATATTCTTGGGCAGTTGCAACTGCTTGAAATTTCGGCTGGCCCCCGGATCGACAGCATCAGCACCA
>JANLTS010000103.1:0-2156 GCA_031363045.1 Hyphomicrobiales bacterium | reverse complement strand
GATTGATGGACTATTGGCAGGGGCGATGCCCTCTGACGGGTATCACAGACCCGGCGTTGCTCCGGGCGTCACATATCATTCCTTGGAAGGCCTGCCAGAATGACGCCGAGCGCCTTGACGTACATAATGGGCTTCTGTTGTCGGCTCTCTGGGATGCTGCTTTCGATCGTGGCCTTGTCACCTTTGACGACATCGGCAATCCGCTGTTCTCGAACGCGCTGAGCGATATTGCCCGCTCAGAACTACGGTGGCAGGCAGCGATTCCGCTGACAGAGAAGCACAAGAAGCGGCTGGCCTGGCACAGGACCGGCTGCTTCGTGGTCAAAGGCGGCTGACATGCCATAGAATGACGGCCTTCTGAAGAAGTACTCCAAAGCTGGTGCAAACCGCCCCGCCGCCCAAAAGGAAAAGGCCCGCGATCCACTTGAGATCACAGGCCTTTTTTGGTTGCGGGAGCCAGATTTGAACTGACGACCTTCAGGTTATGAGCCTGACGAGCTACCGGGCTGCTCCATCCCGCGTCAATGCGCGAGGGGTATGTAGCAACCCCAATTGCCTTTGTGAACCCCTAAAGCGCCGAATATCCGGATTGCCGCGACAATTCTGCGGGACGCACGGGGTCTCCTGTGTCAGTCATGCGTCTGGCTCAAGGGGCTAGCCTTGGCGGTCAACCCAAAAGCCATAACAGCGACTGATGGCGATGCATTAGTAACTCCGTTCATGCCTGCTCATCCGTCCGCCATTCATCGGCTCGCTGTCTCGCCGCGCATTGCCATCATCGTGCTTTTCGCCTCCTTCGGTGCGTCTGTCGGCGCATTGTCGGGTTCGATGCCGGTGCTGATGCGCAACGCCGCCATCGATGCCACGACGATCGGCTTCGGCTTGACACTTTCGACCTTCGTGACGGTGAGCGCCATGGTGCTGGGCGGCCAATTGGCACGTTACACGACGAACCGTGCCGTGTTGCTGGCGGTGCTGCCGGTGTTCGCAGTGCTCATCTTCGCCTATTTGACCGCGCAATCGCCAGCCTGGTTCTATCTCGCCATCATTCCGATGGGTCTCTGTTTCGGCCTCGTCGATCTTTTCATGAATGCCGAGGCGACAGCTGTGGAGCATGACATGGGCCGGCCGGTGTTCACGGCTTTCCATGGCGCGGTGTCGCTGGGCGTTGCCGTCATGGCGATTACCGCAAGTTTCATCTCGACGCTGATCGGCACCTGGGCCATCGGGCTGATCGCCGCAGCGGGCTTCGGGCTGGCGTGGTTTTTCGTCTATACCAGCATCGCGCCGCGCCGCGTGCTGGGCGGCCGCAATGGCCGCATGGCCTCCTTGCCCAATAAGCTGCCGCTGGCACTGCTGGGGATCTCCGCCGGCCTCATCATCGGCGGCGAGACGGCGGCCCTGTTGTGGTCGGCGAAGCTGCTTGACGGCTTGGCACCGTCACTCGCAGCCATCGCCGGGCTGGGTGCCGCATTCTATGGCTTGTGCAATGCGGCGATACGGTTTCCGGGCGATGCCCTGCGGGCGCAGTTTGGCGACTTGCCGTTGCTGATCGGCTCGCTCTGTGTGGCCATCGCCGGATTCGCCGGATTGGGCCTGACGGAAAGCTTCGCCGCAAGTGTCGCGGCCTTTGCGATGGTTGGGCTCGGCACCGCGGTGCTCATTCCCTGCATGTTTGCGATGGCTGCCGGGATGGTGCCGGACAACCGCGCCGGGGCGCTGGGCTTCATGGCGTTGCTGACCAGCGTGCCGCGCATTCTGTCGCCGTGGTTCTTCGGGCTGCTGGTGGCTGGTTTCGGCATAGGTACGGCCTTTGGGCTGGTCGCCATTGCGCTCTCTGCCGCTCTGGTGTTGTTGGTGCTGCTCGACAGGATGATGGGGCGGGAACGATGAGTGACGATCTCGAGGCCGACAAACGTAGTTCACAGAGCTGGTACTGGTGGGGCATTCCGACATTCTTCCGCTGCCCGTGGATCGAGGATCCAGCGGCGGCTGACATTGCGCTGGTCGGTGTGGCTCGCCACTACTGGGGGAATCTCTATTGATTTCTCTTCCTGCAGGTACTGAGATGTTTCACTTCCCTGCGTGGGCTTCTCTCTCCCTATGTATTCAGAAGAGGATAGGCGGCATTCATCGCCTGGGTTTCCCCATTCGGA
>JANLTS010000097.1:0-1739 GCA_031363045.1 Hyphomicrobiales bacterium | reverse complement strand
GGTGCGGCGGTGGCAAGATGCTGTGATCCGCAGCACATTCCGTAGCATATCGGCGTGCTCCCGCGCATGGCTTCGATGCGGGGACTGCACTGGCCCCGGCGTTCGCTCGGGACTCTCAGGACCGCGATGACCACCACATTTGCCACACCCGCCCGCGTCCAGGCCGCCACCTATGGCATTCTGTTTGCCGTCACCGGCGGGCATTTCATCAATGACACGCTGCAGGCCCTGCTGCTGTCGATCTATCCGCTGCTGCGCGAGTTGCATGGCCTCAGCTTCACGCAAGTCGGCCTGATCACCCTGACGTTCCAGCTCACAGGGTCGATCCTGCAGCCGCTGATCGGCCTCTACACGGATCGCAATCCCTTGCCGATGTCGTTGCCCCTGGCCCCGGTGATGACGCTCATCGGGCTGGTGCTGGTGGGGTTTGCCGGCAGCTTTGAAATGCTGCTGCTGGCCGCCGCGCTGATCGGCATTGGTTCATCGATCTTTCACCCGGAAGCCTCGCGGCTGGCGCGGTTGTCCTCAGGCGGACGGTTTGGTTTCGCCCAGTCGCTGTTTCAGGTCGGCGGCAATTTCGGCACGGCCCTTGGCCCCTTGCTGGCAGCACTTGTGGTCGTCCGCTACGGCCAGACCAGCGTTGCTTGGCTGTCGGCCATGGCGCTCGTGTCGGTTGGCATCCTGAGCTACGCGGGCAAATGGTATGCCCATCACCTGTCACCATCGGGCGGCGGCCGCAAACCCCTGGCGAGCGTGGCCACGCTGCCGCGCAATACGGTGATCTTGTCACTGGTCATCCTGCTGCTCCTGATGTTCTCCAAGTTCGTCTACACGGCGAGCATGAGCAGCTTCCTGACATTCTACCTGATCGACAAGTTCCAGCTTTCAGCCGACGCGGCACAATTCGACCTGTTCATCTACCTCGCCGCCTTCGCCACCGGAACCTTGCTGGGTGGCCCGATTGGCGACCGCATCGGCCGCAAGGCGGTGATCTGGTTCTCGGTCCTCGGCGCCTTGCCGTTCACACTGGCGCTGCCCTATGCCAATCATTTCTGGACGGTGGTGCTGTCGCTGCCCATCGGCTTTATTCTGGCGTCGGCCTTCTCGGCCATGCTGGTCTATGCTCAGGAGCTTCTGCCCGGCCGTGTCGGACTGGTGTCGGGACTGTTCTTTGGCCTCGCCTTCGGCTTTGGCGGCATTGGTGCTGCCGCACTTGGCGCGCTCGCCGACCACACGTCGATCGGCTTTGTCTTCCAAATCTGCTCGTTCCTGCCGGCCATCGGCATCCTGACGATGTTCTTGCCCGGCAACCGAGAGCTGACGAAGCAGCGCGCGGCGGCTTGACGGCAGCGATGTATACGCCCAAATATAGCGCATGATGATGCAGCCCTCCCTGATCGATCCCTTCGGCCGCCACGTCTCGTACCTGCGCGTCTCGGTGACCGACCGCTGCGACTTCCGCTGCGTCTATTGCATGGCGGAAGACATGACCTTCCTGCCCAAGAAGGACCTGCTGTCGCTCGAGGAGCTTGACCGGCTGTGCTCGGCCTTCATCGCCAAGGGTGTGAAAAAGCTGCGGCTAACCGGCGGCGAACCCTTGGTGCGCAAAGGCATCATGACGCTGGTCGAAAGCCTGGGGCGCCACCTGAAGTCAGGGGCGCTCGAGGAATTGACGCTCACCACCAATGGCAGCCAACTGGCCAGATACGCCGACGAATTGGCCGCCCACGGCGTGCGCC
>JANLTS010000130.1:0-1786 GCA_031363045.1 Hyphomicrobiales bacterium | reverse complement strand
CGCCGGGCGGTTCGCAGCACATTCTGCCCGCCGAGATTCCCAACGACATCTACCGCAAGTGCCAGCAATACTCGATCATGGCGCATCAGGCGATGGGTTGCAGGGGTGTGTCGCGCACCGATTTCCGCTTCAACGATACGCCGGGCGGCGAGAACCAACTGATCCTGCTGGAACTCAACACCCAACCGGGGATGACGGGCACCTCGCTTGTTCCCGAACTGGCGGCCCATGGCGGCCACAGTTTCGAGGACCTCGTCACCTGGATGGTCAACGACGCGTCGCTCGACCGATGAGCGGCAGCGCGGCACACATGGATGAAGACGGCCGGCAGTCCTCATGGCTAGCACGCGGCGACAGTTTTCGTGTGCGTTTCGCGGCGCGGGCTTCCGCTGTGCTGTTCCTGGGATTGGCAATCACAACGGCGCTGCTCAAGGGTGATTATTTCAACTACGAAGGCAGCAAGTGGCTGATGCTGCCGGGGAAGGCTGCGGGCCTTGTCGGCATGGCGGCTGAGGAGATCACCATTACCGGACTGTCTCATCACGATCCGGAGTCCCTGCTGTCGGCCATGGGTGTATCGCCCGGTGGACCGTTGATTGGGTTCGATGCAGCGGTGGCACGGCGCATACTGGAAAATCTCGACTGGATCGAATCCGCCAAGGTGCAACGGCGGTTTCCCAACCAGCTCGATATCGCGGTAAGCGAGCGCGAGCCCTTCGCCATCTGGCAGCGTGGGCAAGCCTATTACGTCATCGACAAGACGGGTGCCGCGATGAGCGGACTCGCAGCGGCACAGCTGGTCAAGCTGCCGCTGGTATCGGGCGAGGGCGCCAATGTAGTGGCGGCAGAACTTATTAACCAACTCGAAGCCTATCCGGACTTAATGTTGCAGGTAAAGGCGGCGGCGCGGGTCGGCGGCAGGCGCTGGACGCTTTATCTCGACAGCGGCATTACCGTGCTGTTGCCAGAGCGGAACTGGACTGCGGCGATCTCCGAGGTCAATGTCCTCAATACATCGCAGCAGATCCTGTCGAAGGGAATAAAGTCGGTGGACATGCGCCTTGCGGGGCGGGTGACGGTGGAAGTGGCCGAAGTAGCGGCCGAGGATGTCGGGGCGGACAAGAAGGCATTGGCCAAGCGGCAATGATCTTGTCTGGAGTTGGGTCAAGGGGTTTGCGTGATGACGGTGGTACAGTTTCAGGGCAAGGGCACATCGCGGGGGCCAGCCGCGCCGAAGGGTGGGGTTGTTGCTGCCCTTGATGTTGGCTCGACCAAGATCAGTTGCTTGATCGCCGAAGTCGGCCCTGCCAAGCACCGGACATCCGATGCCGAGGACAAGAACAGCCTCAAGATTCTGGGCGTCGGGCATCAGGTATCGCGCGGTGTGAGGGCCGGCGCCATCGTCAATGTCGATGAGGCCGAACGTGCCATCCGGCTGGCGGTCGATGCCGCCGAACGTATGGCCCAGCGCACCATCAGCGAAATCCATGTCAATGTTTCGGGCGGCCGTCCGCAGTCGCGCCTGTTCACCGGATCGCAGAAAACCCAGACCGGACTGGTGAGCCCGCGTGACATGGACGGTGTTCTCGATACGGTTCTGAACCAGGTCGATCCCGGCCGCCGCTCGGTGCTGCATCTGGCGCCGGTGCAGTATCATCTCGACGATGCCAAGGGGGTGAAGGAACCGCTTGGTATGTATGGCGAGACGCTGTCGCTCGATCTCGGTGTCGTGACGGTTGAAACGCCACACCTTCGCAATCTCACACTGGCCATCGAGCGGGCACAC
>JANLTS010000069.1:0-2567 GCA_031363045.1 Hyphomicrobiales bacterium | reverse complement strand
CCTGATCGATATGCGGGTGTTCACCGGCGAACCCGGCACCGAATACCGCGAGACGCTGGCCAGTGCTTCGGAAGCCGCCGCGGCCGGGGGCGTCACCACGATGATCGTCATGCCCAACACCCAACCGGTGATCGATGATGCGGCAATCGTCGATTTCATCATGCGCCGGGCGCGTGACACGGCCTCGGTGCGCGTCGCCCCGATGGCCGCCATCACCAAGGGCCTCGGCGGCGAACTGATGACCGAGATCGGCGGCCTGCAAGAGGCAGGTGCGGTTGCCATCACCGACGGCACCAGGGCAGTCACAAATGCCAATGTCTTCCGCCGGGCGCTGATGTACGCCAAGGATTTCGGCATGCTTGTGGTGCAGCACGTCGAAGAGCCAAACCTGTCGTCTGGCGTGATGAATGCCGGTGAGGCCGCCAGCCGTTTGGGGCTCTCGGGCAATCCCGCCATGGCGGAAGTCATCATGCTGGAGCGCGACTTGCGCCTCGTCGAGATGACGGGTGCCCGGTATCACGCCTCGCAGATTTCGAGCGCGCTGTCGGTTGAAGTCATTCGCGCCGCCAAACAGCGTGGCCTGCCCGTCACCTGCGGGGTGTCGGTGCATCATTTGACGCTGAATGAAAACGACATCGGCGCCTACCGCACCTTCTTCAAGCTGTCGCCGCCGCTCCGCACCGAGGATGACCGCCGGGCGTTGGTTGAGGCGGTCGCCGATGGCACCATCGATGTGATTGTCTCGGGCCACGATCCGCAAAATGCCGATACCAAACGGTTGCCGTTTGCAGAGGCCGCTTTCGGTGCCATCGGGCTGGAAACCATGCTGTCAGCGGCGTTGGGACTTTATCATAACGAAAACATGAGTTTGCAACGCCTTGTTGAAGCCATGTCTTCAAAGCCTGCGGAGATTCTCGGCCTCGAAACCGGAAGGTTGGAACCAGGTGCGCCCGCCGATTTTGCTCTGGTTGATCTCACCTTGAGCTGGACCGTCGAGGAAGAGGGCCTGCGCTCGCGTGCCAAGAACTCTCCCTTCGAACGCCGCACCCTTGAAGGCCGCTGCGTCGAGACCGTCGTTGCAGGCCAGAGCGTTTACGCTTACGCTCGGTGAACACGCAGGACTTACGCCGCTCAACGGGGGTAATATGGGCCTTTCCGCCCTTGAAATGATCGTCTCGCTGGCCTTTGGCTATCTCAGCGGCACAATCCCGTTCGGACTCATCCTGACCAAGTCGGCGGGCCTTGGCGATATACGCACCATCGGTTCCGGCAACATCGGCGCCACCAATGTGCTGCGCACCGGCAACAAGAAGGTGGCGGCGCTCACGCTCGTGCTCGATGCGCTGAAAGGCACGATCCCCGCCCTGCTGATGGGCTGGCTCTATGGTCCGCAAGCCGCAATCCTCGCTGGCCTCGCCGCCTTTTTCGGCCACTTGTTTCCGATGTGGCTGGGTTTCAAGGGCGGCAAGGGTGTGGCGACCACCATCGGTGTTCTGTTTGGGCTGTATTGGCCGCTGGGACTGATCTTCGTCGGCGTATGGATTGCCATGGCGGCGACGTTCCGAATCTCCTCGCTGTCGGCGCTGACCGCCAGCCTCGTCTCGCCCTTTGCTGCTTATCTGCTCGGCCATGGTGAATTGTCGCTGCCGGCCGCTATCATGGCGATCATGGTGTTCATCACCCACCGCAGCAACATTGCCCGCATTCTCAAAGGTGAGGAACCGCGCCTCGGCAAGTCGAATCCGGCATGACCGAAGTCGGCTTGAACGAAACCGAGCGCCGCGACTGGCTCAGGCTGTCGATGAGCGAGAACGTCGGCCCGGCGACCTTCCGTACACTGATGAAACGCTTTGGCACGGCTGCCGAGGCTCTTGCCGCCATTCCGGAACTGTCGCGCAAGGGCGGCCTCGCCCGCACGCCGAGGCTCTATGGCCAGGATGCCGCCAACCGTGACATCGAGCGGGCAGAAGCCTGTGGCGCGCGATTCGTCGCTCTCACGGAACCGGACTATCCGCCGCTGTTGCGCCAAATCGATGGTGGCCCACCGCTGCTCTGTATCAAGGGCGATGCCAGCCTGCTGACGAAGAGCGGCGTTGCCATCGTCGGGGCCCGCAATGCCTCGGCCATTGGCCGTAAATTCGCGCGGCAGCTGGCATTCGAGATTGGCGGCGCTGGTCATGCCATCGTTTCAGGGCTTGCCCGCGGCATCGACACAGCGGCGCATGAGGCTTCGCTCGAGACTGGTACCATCGCTGTCATCGCTGGTGGCATCGACGTCGTCTATCCGCCCGAGAACGACGCCCTGCATGAAGCCATCGGCGAACGCGGTGTGATCGTCACCGAGATGACACCGGGAACGGTGCCGCGTGCCGAACATTTTCCCCGCCGCAACCGCATTATTTCCGGCATCGCCCAAGCGCTTGTCGTGGTCGAAGCCGCGATCCGCTCCGGTTCACTCATCACGGCGCGCTATGCCGGTGAACAGGGCCGCGAGGTTTTCGCCGTGCCGGGCTCGCCTCTTGATCCGCGTTGCGAGGGATCGAACAAGCTGATCCGCGATGGCGCCA
>JANLTS010000066.1:0-4225 GCA_031363045.1 Hyphomicrobiales bacterium | reverse complement strand
CGCCCGGCCCGGGCGGGCGTTTCGCCGAGCTCGCTGCCTTCGTGCCGCTTTCTTGAGCCCTTTTTCGAAGTACTCCAGAGCTGGTGCAAACCGCCCCATCACCCCAAAAGGAAAAGCCCGCGATCCACTTGAGATCACGGGCCTTTTTTGGTTGCGGGAGCCAGATTTGAACTGACGACCTTCAGGTTATGAGTGTGGATTGTTTTCCTGTTTGTTAATGTAACGCGCTGTTGTTTCTTGTTATTTCAATGGCGTCCGGTTGTCAGATTCTGCAGTAGGCATTATGTTTTTGTATCATCCACGCTGCAATTCTGGTGCAAAATCATGCCGAGCCTGAAACTCACAGAGACCTTCCTGAAATCCGTCGAGCGGCCTGTTTCTGGCACCGTTCGCTACTGGGATTCGGACATCAAGGGGTTTGTCGCACATATCCAGAAGACGACAACCACCCTCTATTACGATCGGGACAACCGGCGGCATCTGATCGGCAAGTTTCCGACGGTGAAGCTGGACAAGGCGCGGGAAGCGGCCAGGGATTTGGACTACCGCTTGCGGCGGGGTTATGCCCGGCATGTCGCGCAGTCCAATCCGATGATCGGCGATCTGGTCGGCCAGTACTGCGCCAGGCCAACGCTGCGCTCCGAGAAGTACAAGGAACAGGTCCGCCGCGCGATCGAGGTCGACCTCCGGTGGTCGACCAAACGCGCCCTCGATATCACCCCTGAAATGTGCCGGGATATGCACCAGAAGTTGGCCAAGCGCGGTGTGACGATGGCCAATATGGCGCTGCAGTATTTCAATACGGTCTGGAACTTCGCCCGCAGGCTCGATCGCAATCTGCCGGAATCACCCGCTGCTGGTCTAGAATGGTTTCCAGAGAAGAAGGCACTTAATTCACCGATCCGTGACCTTGCGGCCTGGAAGACCTCGGTGGATGCAATCGAGAACCCGGTCCATCGCGCAGCCTACATGTTCGCCCTGCTCACCGGGCTCCGCCGTTCAGAGATCGAGAACCTGGAGTGGGATCGGGTCGGCGATGAGCTGTATTTCCCGCAGACAAAGGCCGGTCGCGAGTTTTGGCTGCCGCTGACGGATGCGCACCACCGCATTTTGCTGTCGATGCGCGGCCTTGATCCCCGCTGGGTGTTTCCGTCCTATGGCGAAACTGGCCATATCATATCCTGGGATCACAAAAGCGTCCCTGGCACGCTGCACTCCCTTCGGCATACATTCGCCACTACCGGTGTTGAGGCGGGTGTTCCAGAAGAGGTCATGGGGCGTCTCCTCAATCATGCCTCCAAGACGATCACTGGCCAGCGTTACGTTAAGCCGAAGCTGGATTTCTTGCGCTCTGCGATGGCGCTGGTGGTGGAAGAGTTGGAGAGTCGGTTAATTGCAGTGAACTGATCTCGGTTTGGTTCTTTCACTGAGTCGGATCCATTCCCACGGGCAAGAATTGTCTGTTAATATCTTCGCCAACGCCAACCGGTGTCGCAAATCTGTGATAGCTTTCCTGTGATTTTACTCAGGAGGCACCATGGCAAAACGTGCAGCTGGCAAGAAAAGCCGAAAGATCGCTACGAAGCGGAAGTCTGTTGCGCCCAAGAAAGTTTCTGCGAAGAAGCGCCCTACGAAGAAGACGGCAAAGACCGCTGTAAATCGAGCTAAGCCAGCAAAGATACGGGCTGCCGCAACGAAGAAAACAGCCCAAAAGATAGTAAAGAAGTCACCGGCGCCCAGGAAGACAGCCGCGAAAAAGACAGCTGCCAAGAAGAAAGTCGCCGCGAAGCGCTCACCTTCCCCTACCAAGGCAGTCACTAAACCATCAGCTGTGCGCTCACAGTCAGGTTTTGCAAAAGCTGCCGTGTCTGGTCGGCTATCCAAAAAGACTGCGGATCGAAAGGGCAGGCAGACACCAACTAATGCTCGAAAACCGCAGCAGGCGTCCCGTTCCAAGTCCAACGCGATGTCGAGCGCCGCCCCTAGGGAAACACCGGTAACACAGCCGACACCTCAAGAAACTGACAATCATCCTGGAATGATGGGCGACGGTACCCAAGAGCAAAACTTGAACCAGGCGGGAAATTCTGAAGGCCGCATCACACAATATGATGTTGATACGGCTTTCAGAGAGCGGGACAATAAGGAGTCCTAGGGCCCAAACGGTGTTTTCTATCGTTTGATTACGGCCGGCCTACTTTATCATGTAAATGTTTGCTGTGCTGACACCATACTTCTCAGCCAGCTTTGTGGCTGGCACGCCTTTCGCTCTTGCTACAAGAATCTGTTCTTTCATCCTCTCAGCATCCACAGAGCTGCGGCGCTGACGGCCACGAGGGCTTGCACTACCGTTTCCCTTCGACTTCTTGGTCGCTTGCACTGAATCGAGCAACTTCTGAGCTGTTGTAAGAATAGTGTTCAAATATGCAGTCTGCCGAGTCGATAATGCCACGGTAAATGTTCCAATGTTGATAGGCCAAGAGTTGGCCTATTGTAGCTTACACCAACTTTAGTCAATCATCAATTTTCCGCCATCTACCGTGCGGTCTCTGCTTTTGTTGTGTTGACTATCAGACCTGACTGAAGACGAGAACTTTCCATTTCCTACTTTCGGGCGGTCATGCTGATTGCCGCTCCGTTGCAGTGTCACAGCTGCGCGAGGCAATCGACGGCTACCCGCTAGGAGAGTTTAATGCGCCAGGTTTTCTAGCCAATCGTACTCTATTGCTGATTTGGCGAATGTGATGACAGCAGCTGATTGGGGGCGGGCTGAAATAGTCGCAAGGGAAACTTTCCTCGCGATAATCGGATCAATGAAAGGCCTAAATGCAACGCCGGGCTGGGTAACTGAAAATTCTGCGATGCAGCAGACCCCCATACCGGCCGCAACCATTGCGATAATCCAATCTTCCCGTTCGCTACGGTGAGCGCTGACAATTTCGACCTCCATATTCTTTAGAAGGTCGTCAATATAGTTGGAGTACTCGCACATGATACGGTCAAGATATGGTTCGCTTCGGATGTCGGCCAACCGAATGGTGTGACACGTGTCAAAACGGTGCCCGGCTGAAAAAGCCACTCCGAAGCGCTCGGAGTAGATTTCCTTGGTCTGCAACGCGTCATCGAATGGCTCGGGCTGCGCCAGCACAGCGATGTCTAGAGTGCCGTCCTTGAGCAATTCAACCAGCTCGCCTGCGGCTCCGTCAATCACGGTTACTGTGATCCTGGGATGGCATTTGCGAAACTGATTCAGGAATCCAATAAACCGAAGTGGCCCTATCGTGCACATGACGCCAAGCGTCAAGGACTTCGAGTCGTGCGACAAGAAATTCTGAGCGTTCTTTTTCGCCGTTTCAGCGCGTTCTAATACTTCTCCGAGATGGGTCCGCATCAAGATGCCGAAGTCAGTGAGTTGCACATGACTCTTGTTGCGCTGGAATAGGTAGCCGCCCAGATCTGCCTCGAGCTTCTGGATAGCGCGAGTCAGAGCAGGCTGGCTGACATGGACGCTCTCAGAAGCCCGGTGAAAGTTGAGCGTTTGGCACACAGCCATAAAGTACCGGATTTCGTGCATCTCCATCGGAGCCTCAATGATGTTCAGCGGGCATCAGGTGATACGAAACCGGTATTATCCACGCCGTCGCGCTAGAAGTAAACATCTGAGGCACGAGTACATATTAAAGAGCGGGCCGGTTCAGGCGACGACTGGCTGGCAACATTCGGTTCAGGTGATCAGAAGCAAACACAGGACTCTTAAGAGGAGTTTATCATGATCAAAGCCCTCATGCGATGCGCAGCGGTTGTGGCAGTTACAGTCTCTCTATCTGGTGCAGCCCTTGCCCAAGCGTCAGTCAAGGAAATGCTCGCCGCCGCGCGGGCCGAAGTCCCTTCTATCTCGCCTAGTGACGCGGTTAAGCTTATGGGCAACGATAACGTGTTGTTTCTCGATGTGCGCGACGCGCCAGAGCTTGCCGCCAACGGCAAGGTGAAAGGCGCGCTCAATGTGTCGCGCGGGTTTCTTGAATTCAAGGCGGACCCTGCTTCACCTAGCTATGACAAGTCTTTTGATGGTTAAAGGCAGATCGTCCTTTATTGCGCCTCGGGCGCACGTGCGGCCTTGGCGGGCCAGACGCTGAAAGCCATGGGTTATAAGAACGTGTACAATCTTGGCGCGTTCAAGGATTGGAAAGCAGCTGGCGGCGCGGTGGAATGAGGGAGCACCGAG
>JANLTS010000035.1:0-4969 GCA_031363045.1 Hyphomicrobiales bacterium | reverse complement strand
AGCAGGCGCTCGCGATTTTTCAGTAAGTGCAAGGCGGCGCGCCTCGCCGAGCGCGGACCCAGACCCGGCAGCTTGCTCAGCAACTGGATCAGCCGCTCGATCTCAGGGCCAGTGGTGCGTTTCGACATCAGAACGGCAGCTTCATCCCCGGCGGCAGCTGCATGCCACCGGTGACCGACTTCATCTCTTCCGCCATCATCGCTTCCACCTTGGCCTTAGCGTCGCTGTGAGCAGCGATGATCAGGTCTTCGACGATGTCCTTTTCTTCCGGCTTCAGCAGCGCGGCATCGACCATCACTCCGGTCATCCCGCCCTTGCCGTTGAGCGTCACCTTGACCAGGCCGCCGCCCGATTGACCGGTCACGGTTGCCTGTTCGAGTTTCGTCTGCATGCCGGCCATGCGCTCCTGCATGGCCTGAACCTGCTTCATCATATCACCGAGATTCTTCATCACTCTCACTCATGGTTGGGACGGACAGGTTTTCCGGTTCCTTAACGTCGATGATCTCGGCACCGGGAAAGCGTTTCAGCACGGCCTGCACATCGGGATGTTCGCGCGCCATGATGAACAGGCTGTCGCGGTTTTCCTGGCGCTGGCGCTGCAACGGTGTGTCGCCGCCGTCCTTTGCCACCATCACCATCCAGCGCTGGCCAGTCCAGGCCTCGAGCTTGCGGGCAATCTCGCCGGGAAGTGCCGCATGCGCGCCGGGCTCCATCGCCATTTCGAACTGCCCGGGGCTGACGCGGATCGGCCGCACCAGGCTCTCGAGATCGGATTTGAATTTCAGGTCGCGCTTTTCCTGGGCGAGATCGACGATGTCGCGGAAGCTTGAGAAGGCCCGCGTCTCGGTCTGAATGGTTGGCGTTGCCGGTTGCGACATCACCGCGACAGCCGCCTGGGCGTTGCCTGAACCGTCACCGCCGCGCAGCAATTCGCGCGCCGACATCGGCACCACGCGGTCGGCTGGCGGCGCCTGCTTCACCAGCTTGGCCAATTCTTCGCCGCCCGGCAAATCAGCGGCATGAGCGAGCCTGATCAACACCATCTCGGCCGCCATCAGCGGATCGGCATGCAGCTCGGTTTCGCGGATGCCCTTCAGCAGCATCGACCAGGCACGTGTCAGATGCGCCATGCCGATCTTGGCGGCGTCATCGATGCCACGAGTTTTCTCAGCCTCGGTGCGCGAGGTATCGGCAAGGGCCGTATCCTTCACCACGCGCAGCCTTGTGACCCAGTGCACATAGTCGGCGAGATCGCCAAGGATCGCCGCCGGATCACCACCATCACGGTATTGCGTCTCGATTTCTTGCAGTGCTGCCGCGGCATCGCCAGACATCACCATCTGGAACAGGTCGATGATGCGGCCACGGTCCATCATGCCGAGCATGGCGGCGACGTCCGACGCCTTCACTTTTCCTTCGCCATAGGCAATCGCCTGGTCGAGCAGCGACAGGCCATCGCGCGCCGAGCCTTCGGCCGCGCGGGCAATCATCGCCAAAGCATCGGGTTCGGCCTCAACGCCTTCCTTCACCGCAATGCCGGCATAGTGGGAGGCCAACAACGCCGCATCCAGCCGCTTCAAATCGAAGCGCTGGCAGCGCGACAGGATGGTGACCGGAACCTTGTTGATCTCGGTTGTGGCGAAAATGAACTTCACATGCGGCGGCGGTTCTTCCAGCGTCTTCAACAGCGCGTTGAAAGCGCTCTTCGAGAGCATGTGGACTTCGTCGATGATATAGACCTTGTAGCGCGCCTGCACCGGCGCATAGCGCACGCTGTCGATGATCTCGCGCATGTTGTCGACGCCGGTGTTCGACGCCGCATCCATCTCGATCACATCGAGGTGGCGGGATTCGAGGATCGCCTCGCAGTGCGGACCATAGTCCGGCATGTCGATGGTTGGCTTGTCGCCGTAGTTCAGCGCCCGGGCGATCAACCGCGCCGTCGTCGTCTTGCCAACACCCCGCACCCCCGTCAGCATGAAGCCCTGGGCGATGCGGCCACTGGCAAAGGCATTGGTCAGGGTACGCACCATCGCCTCCTGCCCGATCAGGTCGGCGAAGGTGAGAGGGCGGTATTTGCGGGCCAGAACGCGGTAGCCACTGGCGCTCGCGGCGCTTGAATTCTCTACCATGGCGGGCTTCCGCGACGAGCAAAAACGAGGTGGGAGGCTGGACGGGCAACCCGTTCCGGTCTCGTTGGGGCTGCTTCCTTCCGGACCTGACCCGGTTGGCGAGCGGCACGTCCGCCGCCAACCTCCCGGCCGCTATATGGTCCGAGGCAGGCCAAAAGGCAAGTGGAAGCTCGACTCCGGGAATCCCTGTCCCTCGCCTATGCCACCTCGACCTCGCGAGCAATTTTCTCACCAAGGTTCCTGGTGGCGACCGCCAATTCGTATTGCGACTGCAAATTCATGAAGAACTGGGCGCTGACGCCAAACAAGGCTGCAAGGCGCAGCGCCGTCTCGGCGGTGATGGCCCGCTCGCCCTTGATAATGGCAGTCAGGCGATTTGCAGGGATGCGCATTTTAAGGGCGGCCCGATTTGCGGTGAGGCCGCGCGCCTGTAGTTCTTCCGCCAGGATCTCGCCAGGATGGGCGGGCGGCAGTACGCCGCTAAAAGCCGTGATATCAGTGCGGGTCATGGATATGTACCTCGTATGCATCGCCTTGAGAGAATTTGAACAGCAGCCGCCACGGTCCGTTGATGTCGATCGACCAGAACCCCCGGAGATCGCCCTTCAATTTGTGCAAGCCCACCGAATTGAGCCCGCCCAAATCAGCAAGCGACGTCGCTGCATTCAATTGCCGCAATCGCCGCATCGCCATCGGCGCGTCAAGTCCGGAAAACTTGCTCTTTCCGGACTCGATGAACTGCCGCGAGGCAGCGCCTCTGATCGTCTTGATCATACGGAAAGAATACTACACGACACGTAATATGTCAAACATTACCCCGGCCAATGCCGTCGAGATTGACCATGAGGTGGCAAGTGACTATTTCGAAGCTTAGGCAACTCGCCTGATTCTCGGCCAAATCTACAACTTGGAGTCACATCATGCGGCGTTGGATTCTGGCATTCGTCATTGCAACGGTTCCGGTTTTGTCGGCAGCATCGGCCAACGCCCACAGCCGCGAGCACAAGCATTGGCCGCCTTACGTCATCGAGAAGGTCTGCGAGCCGGGGTTCCAGCATTGCCTGGTCAGGATGGATTATGCGCCGTTCCAGCACGCCGGGTTGGCGGGGCCGGGCAGCTATTGGTACCGGCACGCCTATCACCCGCACCGGCACCACCGTCATCATGCCCGCCATCATGGCGGATCGCGGCATGTCGCGTGGTGCAGCAGCCGTTACCGCACCTATGACCGGCATTCCGACACTTTTGTCGGCCGCGGGTATCACCGCTACCGCTGCAACAGCCCTTATTGATCCCACTCGATTGACCAGCACCGTCCGCTCCATTATCTGAGCGGTTATGACGCTCCGGCCCATCATCACGCTGCCCGACGAAAAACTGCTCCGCGAGGTCTCAAAACCCGTGGCGGCGGTCGATCAGTCGGTGCGCGGGCTGTGGGACGACATGCTGGAAACCATGTACCGGGCGCCGGGCATCGGCCTGGCGGCCATCCAGATCGGCGTTCCCCGCCGCCTCGTCGTTCTCGACCTGTCGAAGGAGGGCGAGGACAAGGCGCCGATGTTTCTCGCCAACCCCGAAATCATCTGGTCGAGCGAAAAGCAAAGCGACTACGAGGAAGGCTGCCTGTCGATCCCCGACTATTACGAGATGGTGACAAGGCCTTCGGACGTGAAGGTACGCTATCTCGGCCGCCACGGCGAGCCGCACGAACTTGAAGCCAGCGGGTTGATGGCGACCTGCCTGCAGCATGAAATCGACCATCTCAATGGCGTGCTGTTCATCGACCACATCTCGCGGCTGAAGCGCGAGCGGGTGTTGAAAAAATTCCAGAAGGCCCAAAAGCTGGGCAAGCTCTAGCAGCATGCGCCTTGTCTTCATGGGCACGCCGGGCTTCGCTGTGGAAACGCTGAAGGCGCTGATCGGCGCCGGCCATGATGTGGTGTGCGTCTATTCGCAGCCGCCGCGGCCTGCCGGGCGTGGTATGGCGCTGAAGCCGTCGCCGGTGCATGATTTCGCTGCCGCGAAAAATATCGAAGTCAGGACGCCAGCCTCACTGAAATCTATAGACGAGCAACAGCGCTTCACCACTTTGAACGCCGATGCGGCTGTCGTCGTGGCCTATGGCTTGCTGCTGCCAAAGCCGGTGCTCGATGCACCAAGGCGCGGCTGTTTCAATGTCCATGCTTCGCTGCTGCCGCGCTGGCGTGGCGCAGCACCCATCCAGCGCGCCATCATGGCGGGCGATGCCGAAACCGGCGTCACCATCATGCGCATGGACGAAGGCCTCGACACCGGAGCGATGTGCAAGGTTGGGCGCATCGCCATCACGCCGTCAGCAACCGCGCAATCGCTGCATGATGAATTGGCGGTGCTGGGTGCCAGGTTGATGGTCGAAGTGTTGGCGCAGGACGAGATCACCTGCACGCCACAGCCAGCCAATGGCATCACCTATGCCAAGAAGATCGACAAGGCGGAAGCCATGATCGATTTCACGCCTGCGGCGGATCAAGTCCGCAATCACATTCATGGGCTGTCGCCGTTTCCGGGTGCGTGGTTCATGGCCAATGGTGCCCGCATCAAGGTGCTGGTGTGCGAGGCGGTCGAAACAATGGGCGAGGCCGGAACATTCATTGATGACCAGTTCACCATCGCCTGCGGCAACGGCGCGCTGCGCCTCCTCAAACTGCAGCGCGAGGGCAAGGGCGTGATGGACGCCGATACATTCGCACGCGGCTTTCCCCTGCCGTGCGGCACGGCCGTCACCTGATGCCGCGCTATCGCCTGTTGATCGAATATGATGGCGAGCCCTTCACCGGCTGGCAATCCCAGGCCGG
>JANLTS010000650.1:0-2924 GCA_031363045.1 Hyphomicrobiales bacterium | reverse complement strand
GCGGCCTTCGGTGGTGTTGATGATGTCACCGCCAAACATCCCGTCGCGCTGTGACTCGACATTCGCCGCCTTGGCGAGCGTTTCCAGCAGCTTCATGGTGCGGGCGTTGACGGCGCATTTGGAATAATCCAGCAGCAGGTCATCGGCATTGGCTGACAAGTTCGCGAAGCGCTTGGGATCGCGCTCGAAGGCCTTGCGCATATCGGTGGGCGCACCCTTCTTGCGATGCGCCTTGAGGTCCGCCAGTGCTTTGCGTGTGTCGATCTTGGCCATTGCCACCCCCTAAGTCCGTCACCCCAGCGAAGGCTGGGGTCCCGCTTCGTCGCCAGTATCACAGCAGAGAAACTAGCGGGATGCCAGCCTTCGCTGGCATGACGGAATTGGTTGTGGTGGGCGGTTTACTAACTCACGTCCGCAACGTTCCGCCGGTCGCCTTGTTCACGGCCGCCACGATCTTTGCCGACACCGCTTCGATTTCAGCCTCGGTCAGAGTCTTGTCGCGCGGTTGCAATGTCACTTCAAGGGCCAGCGAAGTTCTGGCCTCGTCGAGCTTGTAGAGATCGAAGACGTTGACATCGCTGATCAGCAGCTTGTCGGCGCCCTTGGCGGCCTTCACCAGCTTCTCGGCCTCGACGTTGGCATCGACCACGAAGGCGAAGTCGCGCGACAGCGGCAGCAGGTCGGACGTGTTCAGCGCGGCGCGTGTGGCGGACTTGGCTTTCGCACCCGGCACCGCATTGAGGATCACTTCGAACGCCACCAGCGGCCCCTTGACGTCCATCGCCGCAAGCACGCGCGGATGGATCTCGCCGAAATACGCGAGCTTGTTCTGCGGCCCCATCTGGATGGTGCCGGAGCGGCCGGGGTGATACCAGGCGGGGGTGCCGCTCACGACCTGCACGGCGGCAACGGGAGCGCCTGCCGCTTCGAGCACGGCAATCGCATCGGCCTTGGCATCGAAGGCATCGACGGCGCGGCTTGCCCCATGCACATTGCGGCCCGTGAAGGCACCACGGCGGATGCCCGCCGCGCGCAGCGTCTCGTCCTTCGGCTTGTCGCCGGCATAGGCGTGGCCCACTTCCGACAGCATCATGTCGGCAAAACCGCGATCCAGGTTGCGGCCGGCCGCGGCGATGAGATTGGCCAGCAGCGAGGGCCGCATGTCGGAGAGTTCCGACGATATCGGGTTGGCGAGTTTCAACTCCGGCTGGCCGCCGCCGAACAGCTTGGCATGTGCCTCAGGCAGGAAGGCCCAGGTGATCGCCTCGTTGAAGCCGCGCGATGCGAGGACGCGGCGGCTGCTGAGCATGCGCTTCTGCAAGGCGTTCAGCACGGGCCTGGCAATGGCGCTTGGCCGCTCCATGGGGGCGGGCGGAATGTTGTCGAGGCCGTAGATGCGGCAGACTTCCTCGACGAGATCGGCCTCGCCATGAACATCCGGCCGCCATGACGGCACGGCGCAGTCGAGCGTCTCGGCCATCTCGTTGACGCCGAAACCCAGCGCCGACAGAATGGACTTCTGCCGCGTGATCGCAATATCGATCCCCGCCAGCGAGGCGACGCGCGACTTGCGCAATGAGTAGATGCGCGAGGTCATGGGCACCGCACCCGCCATCACCACGTGGCTGGCCTCGCCGCCGCAGAGATCGAGGATCATCCGCGTGGCAATCTCCGAACCTACACCCGTGAAGGCCGGATCGACCCCACGCTCGAAACGGTAGCGCGCATCCGAGGTGACACCGAGCTTGCGCCCCGTTGCCGCCGTACGCAGCGGATCAAACCAGGCGGATTCGAGGAACACGTTGACCGTGTCGTTGGTGCAACTCGACGGCACGCCGCCGATGATGCCGCCAATGGCTTCAGGCCCCGCGTCATCGGCAATCACCGTCATGGCGCTGGTCAGTGTGTAGGTCTTGTTGTCGAGCGCCTCCAGCGTCTCGCCGTCTTTGGCCAGGCGCGCGTGGATGTTGCCCTTGACCTTGTCGGCATCGAACACATGCAAGGGGCGGCCATGCGCGAAGGTGATGTAATTGGTGATATCGACCAGTGCCGAGATGGGGCGCAAGCCAATGGCCTTCAAACGCCGCTGCAGCCACTGCGGCGAGGGACCGTTCTTCACACCCCTAATGTAGCGCCCGACGAACAGCGGACACGGCGAGGCGTCGCCGTTCTCGAAATCGAGCGACACCGTGATGGGTGACGCGAAGCTGCCGGCCACTGGTGTTGCGGCGACGGGCTTCAACGTGCCGAGACCCTTGGCGGCGAGATCGCGCGCGATGCCATGGATGCCCAACGCATCGGGGCGGTTCGGCGTCACTTTCACATAGATCATCGGATCATCGAGACCCAAGGCCGTGGTGGCCGGTGTGCCGATGGGCCAGTCACCGTCAAGCTCGATGATGCCATTGTGCTCATCCGAGATCAGCAACTCGCGCTCCGAGCACAGCATGCCTTGCGACTCCGAACCGCGAATGACACCGGTCTCGAGCGTGATCTTGGTTCCCGGAATATAGGCGCCGGGAAGTGCGATGATGCCCTTGATGCCGGCCCGCGCATTGGGCGCACCACACACCACCTGAATGATGCCGCTATCGGTCTCGACCTTGCACAGCCGGAGCTTGTCGGCATTGGGATGCTTTTCGGCTTCGAGCACATAACCGACCTTGAAGGGGGCGAGTGCTTTGGAGGCATCGGAAACTTCCTCCACTTCGAGCCCGACACCGATCAGGCCTTCGCAGATCTCGTCCAGCGAGGCCGTGGTGTCGAGATGGTCTTTCAGCCAGGAGAGAGTGAATTTCATGATGTGTGTTCCATGTGCAGACTTCCCCTCACCTGATCCGGCTGCGCCGGATCGTCCTCTCCCGCAAGCGGGAGAGGTTTTACTGCTTCAACTTCTCCCGCTTGCGGGAGAGGACGCCTTGCGG
>JANLTS010000642.1:0-3349 GCA_031363045.1 Hyphomicrobiales bacterium | reverse complement strand
CATCAGCGAGAGATAAGCAAAGCAGCCCCAGGCGGTGAGCGATTCATGGCCAGTGAGGCCGGTGGTCAGCCACAGTGTCAATGGCAGAGTTAAGGGCAAGGCCAATAGCAATGCCCAGCAAATCACTTGCCAGCCACCTAGTGTTTTTGACAGATGGCCTCCCGCCGCATAACCCATGCCAGCACTCAAAGCTGCCAGCACCAGCAGCACGTCACCGGCGTGAACTTGAAAACCGCTATCCCAGATGGCGAAGGTGATGACGGCAGATGACCCGGCAATCGCCCATGCCCAGAAAGCCAGCGAGGGCCGTTCACCGGCAAATGCAACACTCATGATGGCGGTTGCCAGCGGCAAAGCTCCCAGCACCACGCCACCATGCGACGCTGGCACGGTTTGCATGGCGATGGCAGAGAGGGTGGGAAAGCCGAAGACGACGCCCGCCGCGACGACGAACAGCGTTTTCACCTCCCGGCGCGACGGCCATGGCTGACGCGTCAACAGCAGCAAGGGGCCGGCCACGGCGGCCGCCGCCACGGTGCGGCCGAAGGACAAGAACAGCGGATCCATTTCGCTCACCGCAAGCCTGGTGAACGGCAAGGTCAGCGCAAAAATCGCCACGCCGAGAAATCCGAGGAGATAGCCTTTGAGGATGTGATTCGAGACCATCGCACCAACTTAGCCCGCTCCGGCATCGGCACCAACGGAAGAGGCGGGTCAAGAACCCGCCCCGGATTTTCGTTGGCCGTGCACTTAGCGGCGCAAATGGCCGCCGCGAAAATCAAACGTGTCGCGATTAACAGATGCTACCGCGCCGTCCCTGGCTGTCGAATTGCCGCGGACGCGCGTCGGGATCATGGCGAATTGCAGCACCGCGTCGGCGGCCGCATCCGACATTTGGTCAAGCCCCGTGTCGCTGTTATTGTCGAACGTATCGCAGGCCTGATGATAACACGGGTCGAAGGCTTTGCCTGCTTTCCCGCCAAACAGTGTTGCTTCTTTTGCCGTCATAATGTCTTCGGCACCGGTGAACAGACCCCCGGCAGGAATGCCTCTTTCAATGAACGGACCATAGTCCGAGCGGCCATCGAAAGCAGTCGACTTGAAGGCCAGATCACTTTTGGTGAAGTAACTGTTGAAGACCTCTTCAATCTGCGCCGAGCCATTGGGGCCGGCGGGCTCGCTATCGGAGCCGTCGCCATCATAGACAAAGCGCCCGAAATTGGGTGAGCCGATCATATCGAAGTTGAGGTTCAGCGAGATGGCGTCGCGTTCGGCCTTGGTGAGCCCATCGACATAGTGTTGCGACCCGATGAGGCCTGATTCTTCGGCGCCCCAGAAGGCAAAGCGCAGCTGGTTCACCGGCTTGATCTTGAGTTCGCTGATCTTCAAGGCGATTTCGAGGATGCCCGCCGTGCCGCTGCCATTGTCGTTGATGCCAGGTCCGGCGCCGACGCTGTCGAGATGGGCGCCGACCACCACGACGCGGTCGGTCCGTCCGGTGCGGGTCTCGGCGAGCAGATTGGCGGTCTGGCGAATCTCCGAGATGGTATCGGTCTTGATGCGCAGCGTGACGCTCTCGGCTGCGTTCGACAGCTTACGTCCAAAAGCAAAAGCCACCGACAGCGCCGGAATGTCTGCCGGCGTTCCAAGCGTGCCGCCAAACAGCGGAATGCGCTCCGGGTCGCCGGGGTTGCCCTCGTTGAAAATGATGGCGGCAACCGCACCGGCTTCCGCCGCATTGGCAACCTTGTCGGCGAAGTCGCAGCCGCCGCGCTGGATCAGCGCGATGTTGCCGGGGATGAAGCCATCGAAGTCCTTGGCCTGGCAACCGGCGGTGCTGCTCGAATTCTCCGTGGGCGGAATAATATTATCGTTCACCGGCTGCACCACACCGCTGACGTTGCCGCTTGCCGAGTAATCCATCGTCAGATGATTTTTGTCATAGACGTAGGTGATGAGTTCCGGGCTGAGCTGCTTGAACACCGCTGGTACTAGTTCCTCGAAATAGGCGAATTCGAAGCGCTGCACGGAGGTAAGGTAACCTGCGGCATCAAGTTGCCGCTTCACATAGCGCAGCGAGGCATCGAAGCCGGGCGTGCCAGAGGCGCGGGTGCCATCATTGTTGTCAGCCACATCCTGGAGCGCCTGTTGATGAGCGCGGACGCCTTCCAGCGTCACCGCATTTCGCAAAGGCTTGCTGTTGACGCCAGCCGCACTCGAAACAGTCGCTGTACCTACCGCCATCACGGCGAAGGCCATGGCCGACGACAGCAGAATTTTCTTGGTCTGCATTTTTCTACTCCCCGATATTGTTGTTTCACCGTCAGGTTGAAACTGCCACTTCTTGACCATAACGTCAAACTGCCACAACCGGGGATGGTTTATGACGGACATCACAAAAGCCAAGAGGCGGGCCGCTTGGCGCGGGCCCGCCCCCAGTCAACATTGGCGTTGGCTTACCGTTGCAGGTGGCCGCCCTTGTAGAGCAGCTTGGCGCTGTCCACATACTTTACGGCCCGGTCATTGGCTTTTGACGTGCCCTTTACCGAGGATGTCGTCATAGCGAACTGCAACACCGCGTCGGCGGTAGCATCCGACATTTGGTCGAGGGCCGTGTTGTTGTTGTTGGCGAAGGTATCGCAATCCTGGTGGTAGCATGGATCAAGTGGAGCATCGACTGTGCCGCCGAAGAGTTCAAACTGTGCCGCGGTCTTGATATCCTCGGCGCCCGTGAACAGGCCACCCGCCGGAATGCCGGCATCGATGAACGGGCCGTAATCGGAGCGGCCATCGAAGGCGGTCGCCTCGAAGGTCAGGCCCTGCTTGGTGAAGTATTTGTTGAACACGTCCTCAATGATGGCCGAGCCGTTGGGACCGGCATCGGGCGTGTCGGAACCATCGCCGTCATAGACCTGGCGGACGAAGTTCGGCGAGCCGATCATGTCGAAGTTGAGGTTGACGGCGATATCGGTGATCTGGCGCTTGGTCAGTTGCGACACATAATGGGCCGAGCCCAGAAGGCCTGCTTCCTCGGCACTCCACCAGGCGAAGCGCACTTTGTTGCGCGGCTTGATGTTGAGGGCTTTCATCTGCAGGGCGATTTCGAGAATGGCGGCCGAGCCGCTGCCATTGTCGTTGATGCCAGGACCTTCGGCGACGCTGTCGAGATGGGCGCCGACGACGACGACGCGGTCAGACCGTCCGGTCGGTGTTTCAGCGATGACGTTGACGGTCGGCAGATCGGTCGAGGTCGTGTCGGTGGCAATGTGCACCTGGGGGCTGCTCTGCGCAGCAAGGCCTGAGCCGATGGCCCACGATGTGGAAATCACCGGAATGCTGAAACCCGTGC
>JANLTS010000640.1:0-7059 GCA_031363045.1 Hyphomicrobiales bacterium | reverse complement strand
CGGCGCCCGTGCCGCCGCCGGTGTTCATTGCCAAGACCGTGTTGCCGTCCTGCTCATAAGCACGTATTTGGCCGCGGCCGCTGAAGGCCGCGTCACCGATGAAGGTGAAATCATTGTTGCCCGCATGATTTTCATTGGCGTCAATGGCTGACAGATCGATGATGTCGGCCGCGTCCTCATCGAAGTCCGCTATGGTGTCACGGCCTTGACCCGCCACCGTCGATTCACTGATGTCGAAGTAGTAGAACGCATCAGCACCCGCCCCACCCGACAAGTTGTCGCGGCCAATACCGCCGATGATCACGTCACCGCCGCCCAGTCCAATGATGGTGTTGTCCGAGCTATTGCCTTCTAGGATATCGGCAAACACCGAACCCGCGAGATTCTCGATGTCAAACAGCCTGTCAACTCCGGCTCCACCCGTGTTCTGCGAGGTCTCGACAGTCAGCGTCACGGCAACGCCAGCAACCGCCAAGGCGTAGGATGCCGTATCGATGCCGCTGTCACCCAGCAGCCAGTCATCATCGGCACCGCCGAACAGCCAGTCATCACCCTCGTTGCCGCGCAACCAGTCATCTCCGGCGCCACCCACCAGCCAGTCGTGGCCATCGAGGCCCATCAGCCAGTTGTCCTGGTTGGTGCCCGTCAAAACATCATCGAAAGCAGAGCCGCGCAAGGCCTCGATCGAAATGAAACTATCAACGCCGGCGCCCTGAGTATTTTGTGGCACGTCCGAGTTGAGGTCGACAACGACGCGAGAGCCGGCTGATTCATAGGACGCCCAATCGGTGCCAAAACCGCCGTCAAGAATATCGTTGCCGCCCCGCCCCTCGAGCAGATCGTTGCCGCCAAGTCCGTAGAGCTTATCGCCGTCGCTGGTGCCCCTCAGATCATCGCCATAACCCGAACCTGCAACAGCATCGATACTGCTCAGCGTATCGCTGCCTTGTCCGCCGCCAATTTCCTGCGCACCCGTGACCGCCAGATCGACAATCACATAGCCCGTTGCGCCGGTATAGTTGGCGGTATCAAAGCCCAGCCAGCCAATGAGCGTGTCATTGCCAGTGCCGCCCGTCAAAATATCATTGCCGCCTTCCCCTTCGAGCAGATCATTGCCACTGCCGCCATCAAGCCGGTCATTGCCGTCGCCGCCGTTTAAATTGTCATTGCTGGTGCCGCCGTCGAGATCGTCATTTCCCTCGCCGCCCACCATATCGTCGCTGCCGCCACGCCCTTCAAGCCAATCGTTGCCGCCATTTCCTTCGAGGATGTTATGCCCTCCGGTGCCGGAAAGCGTGTCGGCGTATTCAGATCCGGCAAGGCCTTCGATGCTCACAAACAGATCGCTTCCGCCACCACCGGTGATCACATGCAGGCCTTCGTCCTCAAGATCGATGGTGACGCCCGCATAGCGGCCAATATAGGATGCGATGTCGTAGCCTGCACCGCCATTCAGCGTGTCGTTGCCTCCATCGCCTTCAAGCCGGTCGTCTCCGGCGTCACCCATCAATGTGTCATTGCCTTCCCAACCGCGCAGCACGTCGTCGCCGTTCAAGCCTTTGAGATGGTTGAGCTGGAGGTTCCCTTCAATGCGATCGTCGAACCATGTTCCGGTTACAAACTCGATGTTCTGGATTCTGTCGTATTCATCATTCGCCGACCCCGCCGCATCGTAGACGGTCTGCCCTCCAAAGGAGTTGTAAAGCAGGATTTTCACGGAATGCCCGGTCGCCGTACAGTCGAGATGATCGCTGTAACCATCGCCACCGTCGATCAAGTTGTTGCCGCCGTTGCGATAGAACGTGTCTTCGCCTTCGCCGCCGTCAAGTTCGTTGTCGCCGCCAAGCGCATGGAAATCGTCATCGCCATCGCCACCGTCGAACGAGTTGTTTCCAGCGCCGCCGAAGAAGCGGTCATCGCCATCACCGCCAATGGCACCCTCGATCGAATCGAGCAACTCGCCATCACCGCCGTCACTCGCCGTGGCAGGACCGTTGGATGGATCCAAAATGATCAGCCAATGGGCGCCGCTGTATGAGAAGTCGGCAACATCGAAACCGCCATCACCGAAGAACTGGTCGTAACCGAGGCCGCCTTTGAGAATGTCATCGCCGGTGCCGCCGTGTAGCGTGTCATTGCCATCACCGCCATTGAGATGGTCGTCATTGGCACCTCCGTCAAGTAAATCCCCGCCGGTCCAACCGTGCAAATCATCGGCACCGTCACTGCCATAGAGATCATCGGCTCCGGTGTGGCCGAAGAGTACATCGGCCCCACCTCCACCAATTAAATAGTCGTCTCCGTCGAGACCAAACAGGCGGTCGGCGCCATCGTTACCGCGCAAGGTATTGGCCATGGTGTTTCCGACCACACGGTCATCGCCGCTTCCACCTCTGGCATTTTCGATCTTTGCACCATAAGCGATCGAGATGTTCCAGCGCATTCCCATGGCGCTGGTAAAGCCACCCTCGGCGAGAGTGATATCAACGTCATTGGCGTCACCCGACAAATTGAGCTCATCGGTCCCCCCGGCATCCCAGATGCACAGCACTGGTGTCGAATTCAGTTCGAAGTCATAAATGCCATTTCCGGTATTGCTGTTGAAGCCGTAGACCGTGTCTCCGGTTCGCGTACTCATCTCGGCGCCATAGTGTTGTTGAATGGCGTAGATGTCGTGCAGCAACGGTGTCTGCGGAGAAGCCGTGTGAAATGCACCGGTTTCGAAGGCCCCAAAATACGACATGACCGTATACTGATGCGAGTCCTGCATGCATGGCGCATCGTTTTCGTACGTGGGGTCGCCCTCTCCGGCATTGTAACTTCCCGGGTGCTCGAGGCCGAGCGTGTGGCCGATTTCATGGATCAAGGTCTTGAAAGCCGACGTCCCGAGCGCTGGCACGTGGTTCTCGGCGATTTCGCCATCGATCCAGATATCCCCGAAGTCATTTCCGGTTTCAGCATGGGCAGAGCCGGGTCCTTGGTCGTCGGAATTCATGATGCGGATATTGCCATTGCCGCCACTGCCCTGGTTTTCGAAGTCGATATCGACCACGTCGTCCCAGAGTTGAAAGGCCAGCATGGCGGCCGAGCGCTGTTCCAGGCCAAGGGTGTAGAATTCCTGAACCATGTTGTTCAGCAGGCTATATCCGCTCGGCTTGTTGACCGGAAAACTATAGGACAATGTCTCGCGGTCGGTCGACCAGCCGTCGCCCTTGCGGAACATATTGTCGGCAATCTCGTCGATCGACCAAACTGGCTGTGCCATGGCATCGCTCCATTAGGATGCGCCACCCCTCAGTATGGCAGAATGTTGTTTGTCAGATGAACACGATCTGAACGGACCAGAACTTCGCGAAAGCTTGTCACATGCCTTTCCAGCGTCTGCCACCACCTTCACACCACACTCTGCCCCTGTACGAAGGCCTTGATCTCGGCCAGGAACACATCCGCAAACTGCTGCAGCTTGGCTTCGCCAACACCATTCACCTCGCCGAAGTCCCAGCGCGTCAACGGGCGCCGCGCCGCCATGTCGATCAGGCTGCGGTCGTTGAAGATTACATAGGCCGGAACGCCGCGCTGCCGCGCCAGCTTGCCGCGCAATCCTTTCAGGCGTTGCAACAGCTCATCCGAGATGCCGCCCTCCTCCACCGCCGCCGCCAGCTTGGCTGCGCGCTCGGCCTTTTTGGTGGGAGGTGCCACATCGCGCGGGCGGTGCCGGAACTGCCCCTCGCCCTGTGCCAGTCCGCGGCCCTTCGCCGTGATGCCAAGCCCGCCGAAGCCCACGACATCGATAGACAGGAAACCACCGCCCACCATCTGCCGCAACAACGTCTGCCAATGCGGGCGGCCAAGTGCCTTGCCGATGCCGAACACCGGCAATAGATCGTGGCGCAGTTGCGCTGCCTTGTCATTGGGCTTGCCCGCCAGCACATCGGCAATGTGGGCCGCGCCAAAGCGTTCGCCGGTCAACCTGATTGCCTCCAGCGCCCAACGCGCTTCGTCCGAACCGTCAACGGTTTCGGCGGGATCGAGGCAGACATCGCAATTGCCGCAAGGCTCTGACTCCTCGCCAAAATAAATCAGCAAGTTCTGGCGGCGGCACTCCGGCGCCTCGCAATAAGCCACAAGCGTATTGAGCCGCTTGTGCTCACGCCGCCGTCGCTCCTCGCCACCCTCCTCCTGGTCGATGAAGCGCCGCCGCATCTGGATGTCCGAAAGCCCAAACACCATCTGCGCATCTGCCGCCTGGCCATCACGGCCAGCCCGGCCAATCTCCTGGTAATAAGCCTCGAGCGACGATGGCAGGTCGGCATGGAAAACAAAGCGCACGTCCGGCTTGTCGATTCCCATGCCAAAGGCAATGGTGGCGCAAACAATCACACCTTTCTCGGCCATGAACAGGTTCTGCGCCTCGGCACGATCCTCAGCACTCATGCCAGCGTGATAAGCCACGGCGCGGTGGCCCTTGGAAACAAGATGCGCCGCCAACTCCTCGGTGGATTTCCTCGACAAGGCATAGACGATGCCGCTCTCGGATCTGTGGCCATCGAGGAAGTCCAGAAGCTGTTCCTTCACGCCCTGCTTGCGCGCCACCATCAGGCGGATATTAGGCCGGTCGAAACCCGAAACGAAGACATCGGCCTCGCCGCCAAAAATCTTGGCAACGATATCGCGCCTGGTGGGTTCATCCGCCGTCGCCGTGAATGCTCCCATGGGAATTCCCGGAAACACTGCTTTCAACGTCTGCAGCATGTCATACTCGGGCCGGAAGGAAGCCCCCCATTGCGAGATGCAATGCGCCTCGTCGATGGCGATGAGATCAACACCGATTTTCTGCAAGGCACCGATCATCCGCTCGGTCATCAGCCGCTCGGGGCTCAAATACAGCAGCCGGACGTCACCCGCCGCCACACGCTTCCAGATCGCCATATTGTCATCGCGAGACGCCGCGGAATTAATGGTCTCGGCGGCAACCCCCGCCAGCTTCAGCGCCGCCACCTGGTCCTGCATCAGCGCCACCAGCGGCGAAACGATGATCGACAACCCGCCCTTCACCAGCGCTGGCACTTGATAACACAGAGACTTCCCCGACCCCGTCGGCATCACCGCCAGCACATTGCGGCCGGCCAGAAGGCTGTCAATAATTTCCTCCTGACCAAGCCGGAAGGAATCGTAGCCGAACGTCTCGCGCAGCACGGCGCTCTTGCCCAAGTCGATCTCCCGCCAATAACAGCCACCAATGCCAACCCATTGCGATTCGGGCGGTGGTCATGGCACCCAAGTGCTGTCCCGCCGGGGGTGATGTCAACTGTAACGGTTGCTCGGCAACACGGCAATTTGCCCGAACGGGCGAAGCTCAATCATCCGATATTGACACGCCGGAAATTGCCATCAAAACCACCGGAAAATACGAGGTGGCCAAACTTTACAATGCTGCAGAGGTGTGTTGAGTAGGCGCAATCGCGTACGTGTTGATCTCGGGCGTTGGCCGCCGTGAACAGCCGGATTGATCGCGTTCATTCCGTTACCCGCCTGAAAGGTTTGAGATGAGACCCGAAGAAGTTGACCACGTAGAGCAAGCGGCCACACAGTCGCAGGCGATGATCGCCAACCCGAGACAGCCGCGGTCGGCGAGTTCTGCGCCTGGCGTCATTCTTCGGAAGCCGATTACCAACGCGAGCGAACCGTATACTGTGCTGATACTCGGGGTGCCGCGCGGCGGAACGACAATGGTGGCGGGGATAGCACAACGGCTGGGCCTCGAGATTGGCCAGAATCTTGATTACAATTTGGAAGATCCAGACTTCTGCATGAAGCCGGTCGAGCACATGGTCCAGGCGATTGCGGATCGCAACAACCGCCTGAAAGTGTGGGGGTGGAAGTTCCCCGCAGCAACGAACTATATTGCCGATATTGAGCTCCATCTCAGGAATCTGCGCGTTGTCTCGGTGTGGCGTGACCCGCTGTCTGCCGCGATGCGAAGAATGTCAACCATCGAACGCAAGGCAGGGCAACCTGAAGCAGCGGCGCGCGGGAAACTCAATGTTCTGGCGCGAATGGCGGAGAAGCAGATGAGCAATATCGAATTCCTGAGCGCCTCCGGGGTTCCGGCTTACCTTGTTTCTTACGAAAAGGCCGTGCGTGCGCCGGAGGCTTTTATTGGTCAGTTGGCTGAGTTCATCGGATTTCCGCCCCCTGACGATCTTTCGGAACTCGTGAACTTCATGGAACCTGGAGCTTACAAACCCGGTTAGCGGTGTTCGTGCAATTCCACCGCGAATGCCTTCCAAATCAACCAGAGCTTGGACGGCATTGCGCAAAGTTACGGGTTTCAGTGGAGCACGAGGTCAATTGTATCCAACACGCAACAGAGGCTGAGGCAATCGAGGTTCCGTGACACGCCATTAGTCGCCCTGCTGATACCAGCGGAAGCGCTTGCCGTCCCACCAGATCAGGCCGCTGGAAGATTCGGTCTTGATCGCTGCAATGGCATCGCCCTTCAGCTTCGGCGGGGCCTCGTCCGTGGCGCCTTGCGAGACCTCACCTTTGGCAAAGACATACCAGGCATCCATCCAGTCGAAATTATCCAGGTCTTCGCCGATGCCCCTGCCAGCCCCGATGATGCGGATCTTGCCACTGCCCGAGACCAGTGCCATGCCTTTCTTGCCGGAGGCGCGGTGCTTCACCAGCACAGCGATTTCGGGCTTGTCGTTACCGTCGAAATCGCCCCGCAGGTAGAACGGATTGATCCGCGTTTCGACGCTATAATCATTGCTTTTTTCCAGCACAGTCCAAACTTCGGGCGGCAGGCTGATAGCAGTTGCGAAGTCGATATCGTCGCGCGAGGCGGCGGTTGCTGCCGCCGTGCCGAGGACAAGAAATGTCAAAACCCGAAAGTACATGTGGAAACTCCGAGGTCTGCTGCCAGTTGCTGACCGTATCTGCTGACATATAATCCGTCCATCCTTGCGGATGTTCACTTTTTGATCTAGTCACAGGCCATGACGCGACATATGCCAGAGCACAAGAAAGTCATCTCGATTCAGGGCGCGCGCGAGC
>JANLTS010000635.1:0-5520 GCA_031363045.1 Hyphomicrobiales bacterium | reverse complement strand
GAATGTTCCGGCCATCAAACCGGGGAGCCGTGGCCTCAAATGATCATCGGGATTGGCAATGATGTGATCGACATCCGGCGCATCGAGGAAACGCTGGAAAAATATGGCGAGCGCTTCATCCAGCGGATTTTCACCGAGGTGGAGATTGTCAAATCCGAGAAGCGGGCACAGCGGGCAGCTTCCTACGCCAAGCGCTTTGCTGCTAAGGAGGCCTGTTCCAAGGCGTTGGGCACCGGTTTCAGGGCCGGAGTGTTCTGGAAGGACATGGGTGTCGTCAACGAGCCTTCCGGCAAGCCGACGATGCTGCTGACTGGCGGAGCCAGGGAACATCTCGACCGGATCACACCGACTGGTCATGCAGTTCGCATCCACGTGACCATCACTGATGATTTCCCTTATGCACATGCCTTTGTAATGATCGAGGCCCTGCCAGAGGGGTGAGGGACTTCCACTGTGCCCAAAACGCAACAGTCAATTGTGTTGAAGCGTGCTGCGTTGCATCACATATGGTCAACGGCTATACGGCAAACGTAGTAGACCGGGTGAAAATTGGCTTGGGTCGAGATGCACAAGAAAGACCACACAATGGCGGCGGCACAGGACACGCGGCGCAAGTCGGAAGACGGCTTGTGGGAGACCGTGAAGGTCATCATTCAGGCACTGCTCATTGCCTTTTTTGTCCGGACGTTCCTCTATCAGCCGTTCAACATCCCCTCCGCATCCATGTACCCAACCCTCAAGGTTGGCGATTACCTTTTTGTTTCAAAGCTTTCCTACGGTTATGGCAAGTATAGCTTCAACTTCTCCCTGGGCGTATTCGGCAACGAGTGGGTGAAGTGCTGCGACATGATCGACTTCCCCGGCCGGGTGGTCTTGCCCGATACGCCCGAGCGCGGTGACGTTGCTGTGTT
This sequence comes from Hyphomicrobiales bacterium, assembly GCA_031363045.1. Taxonomy (GTDB): domain Bacteria; phylum Pseudomonadota; class Alphaproteobacteria; order Rhizobiales; family Aestuariivirgaceae; genus Aestuariivirga. Next base: position 4,609 of record JANLTS010000635.1, on the reverse strand, counting down.
CAAGCTGCCGTCGGATACCAACATCGACTACATCAAACGTGTCATCGGATTGCCAGGCGACCGGGTCCAGATGCGTGATGGCGTGCTCTACATCAACGGCGCCGCAGTCAAGAAAGACCGAATCGAGGATTTCATCGATTCCGAAGCGGGCGGTGAAGGCGGTGGACGCCCAATTTTCCAATTCATCGAGACGCTGCCAAATGGCGTGACGTATCGCGTGCTCGATCAAAATCCCAGCGGTGATCTTGACAACACCGATGAGTTCCTGGTGCCGCCGGGTTCGTATTTCATGATGGGCGACAACCGCGACAATTCGCAGGATTCGCGATTCATCGGGTATGATAACAAGGCGCCCGTTGGCTACGTGCCGGTTGAGAATTTTGTCGGCAGGGCTGACATCATCTTCTTCTCGGTCGGGCGAGATGCGACCCTGCTTGAAGTGTGGCGCTGGCCCTTCGTGATCCGCTGGAGCCGCTTCTTCAACCTGATCTGACCTGACGTGACGCGGCTTTCGCCCACACAGTTTGAAGAAATCTCAGAGCTTCTCGGCTATCGGTTTCGTGACAAATCGCTGTTGGCGCGGGCGTTGACGCATGGCAGCACAGCCAAGCACAACGGCGATTATCAGCGGCTGGAATTTCTTGGCGACCGAGTCTTGGGCCTTGCCATCGCCGAGTATCTGTTCCGCACCAACCCGCAGCAGAGTGAAGGTGATCTTTCGGCAGCATTGAGCATTTTGGTGCGCGGTGAAGCCTGTGCGATTGCCAGTGACACCATCCGGTTGAACGATCTGGTGGTTCTCGGCAGCAAGGAAAAAGCCAAGGGCATGAACTTGAACCGCACGGTTCTGGGTGATGTCATGGAAGCGCTGGTTGCGGCCATCTATCTTGACGGCGGGCTGGACGAGGCGCAGCGTTTTGTCGAGCGGACGTGGGAACCACAGCTCAGGCATCCGGAACGATTGACCAAGGATGCCAAGACCTTTTTGCAGGAATGGGCACTGGCGCGGGCGTTTCCGATCCCCGCCTACCGGGTTGTCAGCCGTGAGGGTCCGGAACATGAGCCGGTGTTCGTGATCGCCGTCGACATCAAGGGCAGGGTGCCGGCCGAAGGCACCGCCAAGAGCAAGCGAGCGGCCGAACAGGCCGCTGCAGAGGAATTTTTGAAACGCGAAGGAATCAGGCCATGAGCGAGACGACCGAAGCTCCGCCGCATGTTCGCACTCATTGCGGGTTTTGCGCCATCATCGGAGCGCCCAATGCTGGCAAGTCGACGCTGGTCAACCAACTGACCGGATCGAAAGTGTCGATCGTCAGCCACAAGGTGCAGACGACGAGAGCGCGCATTCGCGCTATTGCAATGGAAGGGACCACGCAGATTGTACTGGTCGATACACCTGGCATCTTCAAGCCGCGGCGCATGCTCGACAAGGCGATGGTGGCCAATGCCTGGGGTGGGGCTGGCGATGCCGATGCCGTGGTGCTGCTGGTTGACGGCAGGCCCGGTGTGACGGACGAGTCCAAGGAACTCATGGCACAGCTCAAATCCACCGGCACCAAGGCCGTGCTGGTGATCAACAAGATCGACCTGATGCCGCGCGAGAAGATTTTGGAGACGGCGCAGGCGTTCAATGCTGAGCTGGCCTTTGAGCAAACTTTCATGGTGAGCGCGCTCAATGGTTCGGGTACGGCCGACCTGCGCAAGGCCATTGCCGGCAAGATGCCGCCTGGACCTTGGCTCTATCCGGAAGACCAGGTGGCTGATCTGCAATTGCGATTTATGGCGGCCGAGATGACGCGCGAAAAGATCTATGAGCGGTTGCACGAGGAGTTGCCATACTCCTCGACGGTGGAAACCGAGGGCTGGGAAGAGCGCAAGGACGGGTCGGTGAAGATCGATCAGGTGATCTATGTGGAGCGTGACAGCCAGAAGGCTATCGTGCTGGGCAAGCGCGGTGCCCAGGTCAAGATCATCGGCCAGCTGGCGCGCGCCGACATGGAAAAGGAATTCGATCGCAAGGTGCATTTGTTCTTGTTCGTCAAGGTTCGCGAGAACTGGACAGAGGACAAGGAGCGGCTGCGCATGATGGGACTCGACATCTGATCCCATGGAATGGCGCGACGAAGGTGTGATCCTGTCCGTGCGCCGCCATGGCGAAACCAGTGCCATTGCCGAGATTCTCACCGCCAGCCATGGCCGCTGCCTGGGGTTGGTGCGCGGCGGGCGTTCACGCGTGCAACGGCCGGTGTTGCAGGCTGGAAATGCCGTCGAGATCGTGTGGCGGGCGAGGCTTGAAGAGCAACTTGGGACTTACGTACTGGAGCCGCTGGAATTGCGGGCCGGCGCCATCATGGAAGAGCCGTTTCGGTTGGCGGGGCTTTCAACATTGGCAGGTCTTGCTGGGTTGCTGCCGGAGCGCGAACCGCATGCCAGAGTGTATGAGGGCTTGCGCATCGTGCTGGGGGCGATCGAACAGGATGATGTCTGGCCAGCCCTTCTGGTGCGCTGGGAGATGGGACTGCTTGATGAACTCGGCTTTGGTCTCGATCTCTCGCAATGTGCGGCGACGGGGGTGAAGGAAAACCTTGTGTTTGTGTCGCCGAGGAGCGGCAAGGCGGTAAGTGCTGAAGCCGGTGCTGCCTATAAGGCGCGCTTGTTCCGGCTTCCGGGCTTCCTGCAGGCCAATGTGGCGGCCAGCGCTGAAGATGTGATCGACGGCTTGAAATTGACCGGATATTTTCTGCATCGTCATGTCTTTGAACCGCGCGGGAGCACGATGCCGGAGCAGCGCGAGCGGGTGATCCGCGGTCTAGCCGAAAGGCCGCATTGAGGTTCGGGCGATGGCGCACTAGGACCGTCATCCCGGCGAAAGCCGGGACCCATTTCGCTATTGCCTGAGACGCTCTCTTCGCGGACAGCACTCAGGGGGTCCCGGCTTTCGCCGGGATGACGAACTTTGGATATCTTGGAGGCGCAAATGCTCGAACGATTGAACCATGTGGCGATTGCGGTGCCGGATTTGGTGAAGGCGACAGACATCTATCGCTTGATGCTTGGGGCCAGCGTATCGGACCCACAGGCAGAGCCATTGCATGGTGTGACGGTAGTGTTCGTCGGACTTGCCAATACCAAGATCGAACTGCTCGAGCCTTTGGGCGGCGCCTCGCCGATCGCGGCGTTTCTGGAAAAGAATCCATCAGGCGGTGTCCATCACGTCTGTTATGAGGTCGCCGATATCTTGGCGGCGCGCGATCATTTGAAAGCGCAAGGGGCACGCGTGCTGGGTGATGGTAATCCTAAAATCGGTGCGCATGGCAAGCCGGTTCTGTTCCTGCACCCCAAGGATTTCTGCGGCACGTTGGTCGAATTGGAGCAGGCATGACCCTTCCCACTGGATTGGCCATTTACTTCATTGTCTGGTGGGTGTGCCTGTTTGTGGTGCTGCCATTCGGCGTGCGAAATGCCCACGAAGCAGGTGAGGGCGTGGAGCAAGGCAACGAGGCCGGGGCTCCGGTTGCGCCCATGCTGCGGAAGAAAGTTGCAGCCACTACACTGCTTTCCGCCGTTGTCTTCGTTTTGATATGGGGACAGATGACCTATGGTTGGCTTGGTTTCGACGACATTCCATTTCTTAGGGACATGCCAGCCGGGTGAGATTTCCCAGAATAGAAAAAGGCGGAGCTTTGAGCTCCGCCTCTTTCTTTCGATTGCGTTTCCTTATTCTGCCGGTGACCTGACCGGCGGGGCAGCTGCTGGATTGCGCGCCCGGAAACTTCCTCCCCAGACCTGGGTCCACCTGAGTGTAACACCGTGGTCTTGTTCTTGATTGAAGGCGAAGCTAGCACATGATTCATGGATGTCGAGATAATTGTGACACGAAGTCGACACAATTGAACCGCCGCCCAAGCGCAGTTTACCGTGGGAGTGCGTCCCGGCTGGTAGATGTAGACCATCGAAATTCAACGGCCTTGTCTTGAGTTCCCGGTCGATTGCCTTAAAAGAGCGCAAATCTTAAGGAAACAGAGATTCCGATGCGCCTTTCCCAATATTTCATGCCGATCCTGCGCGATGATCCGAAAGAAGCGGAGATCGTCTCCCACAAGCTCATGCTGCGCGCCGGCATGATCCGCCAGGAGGCGGCGGGCAGCTATTCCTGGTTGCCAACCGGCTTCCGGGTCCTCAAGAAAATCGAGCAGATTGTCCGCGAGGAACAGGACCGGGCGGGCGCTATCGAAGTGCTGATGCCGACCATCCAACCCGCCGATCTGTGGCGCAGGTCCGGACGCTATGATGCCTATGGCAAGGAAATGCTGCGCATCAAGGACCGGCATGACCGCGACATGCTATTCGGGCCCACCAATGAAGAGATGATCACCGACATTTTCGGCCAAGGCGTCCAGAGCTACAAGGATGTGCCGCGCAATCTCTACCACATCCAATGGAAATTCCGCGACGAAGTGCGCCCGCGCTTCGGTGTGATGCGCGGCCGCGAGTTCCTGATGAAGGATGCCTATTCCTTCGATGTGAGCCGCGAGGCGGGGCAGCATTCCTACAACAAAATGTTCGTAAGCTATCTGCGCACCTTCGCCCGCATGGGTCTCAAGGCCGT
>JANLTS010000557.1:0-8820 GCA_031363045.1 Hyphomicrobiales bacterium | reverse complement strand
CGGCGCCGATGCCGCGGAGATTGGGTGACAAGGAAATTTCGTCCTTCAGGCGGGAGGTGCTTCGAAGCCTCTACCCGGCAATTCAGGGGAAGGCAAACGAGCAGTCTTCAGGATACCAACGTAACCGGCACGCGCAGGTAATGCACGCCATTGGCATCGGCTGGCGGCAACTGCCCGGCCCGCATATTGACCTGGATTGACGGCATCAGCAGAGTAGGTGCTGAAAGTGTTGCATCGCGCGCCGTCCGCATCTTGACGAACTCGTCTTCGCTCACCCCCTCATGCACATGCACATTGCGCGTCAGCTCGTCGGCGACCGTCGTCTCCCAGGCATAGGAGCTGCGCCCGGCCTTGGGCAGATAATCATGGCACATGAACAGCCGCGTCTCCTTCGGCAATGCCATCAGTTTGCGGATCGAGCGGTACAGCGTGCGGGCGTCGCCGCCCGGAAAATCCGCCCGCGCCGTGCCATAGTCCGGCATGAACAGCGTATCGCCGACAAACACCGCATCGCCGATCTTGAACGACACGCAGGCCGGTGTGTGGCCCGGCGTGGCGATGACTTCAGCTTCGAGGGTGCCGATCTTCAAACGCTCGCCATCCTTCAACAGGATATCGAATTCCGAGCCGTCGCCTGAAACATCGAGCGCGTTGAACACCGGACGGAAAATCTTCTGCACCTCGCGGATACGCTCGCCGATCGCCACCTTGGCACCGGTCTTCAACTTGATGTAAGGCGCCCCCGACAGATGATCGGCGTGGACATGAGTTTCGAGGACGAGGCCGATAGTGAAACCACCTTCGCGCGCCTTGGCGAGAATCCCGTCCGCCGATTTCGTCGAAGCCTTGCCGGACTTGTGGTCATAGTCGAGCACCGGATCGATCACCGCCGCTTGGCCGCTCTCGGGATCCGCCACGAGATAGCTGACGGTGTTGGTGGGTTCATCGAAAAAGCCAAGGTTGACGGGTTGGGGCATGGAACTCTCCTGCTGCGAATGTACTTGACTATACATTAGAACATTCTACATTAGCAATATCTAATTTACGAGGATGACATGACGGCATTGATGATCGACCGGTCGCTGGCAAGTTTCGAAGCAAGTGCCGCTGAAGCCGCCGCGATGTTGAAGGCATTGGCCAACGAAAAGCGGCTGATGATCCTCTGTAAATTGCTGGAGCACGGCGAATTGAACGTCATGGCCCTGAGCGAAGCGGTGGGATTGAGCCAGTCAGCCCTTTCTCAGCACCTCGCCAGGATGCGCGATGAAAAACTTGTCGGCTTCCGCCGCGATGCACAGTCGATCTTCTATCACGTCGCCGATGCAAATGTGACTCTCCTCCTCACGACCCTCAAAACCATCTATTGCTGAAAGAAAATCCAACATGTCCTTGCCCCATATCTCGCCCGCCGATGCCAAGTTGCTGCTCGACAATGGCGCCATCCTGATCGACATCCGCGATACCGGCGAACATGCTCGCGAGCGCATTCCACACGCCCGCAATGTGCCCCTGTCAAAACTGTGCGATAGTCCTGTCGGCCAGGCTGGCACGACAATCGTATATCATTGCCGGAGTGGCAGCCGCACCCGCATGAATGCGCCGCTGCTGGCCAAGGCTACCGAAGCCGACGCCTTCATTCTCGATGGCGGTATCGACGCCTGGAAGAAGGCGGGGCTGCCGGTGGCCATCGACGTCAAGCAGCCGATCGAGATGATGCGCCAGGTGCAGATTGCCGCCGGTGGCATGGCGCTGGCCGGAGTGTTGCTTGGCTTTGCAATGCATCCCGCTTTCTTCGCCGTCTCGGGCGCGGTTGGTGCCGGACTGATGTTCGCCGGGATGACGGGAACTTGCGCGATGGCCCGCATCCTCAAACGCATGCCGTGGAACCGGTCTGCTGCAGCATGATACAGGATGCTCTCGCCGCCATCTCGGGTTCGCTTGTGGGCTTCGTACTGGGTCTCGTGGGCGGCGGTGGTTCGATCATTGCCGTACCCTTGTTACTGTATGTAGTCGGAATCGGCTCAGCCCATCTGGCCATCGGCACCAGCGCTATCGCTGTGTCATTGAGTGCCGCGGCCAACCTCGTGAACCACGCCCGCAACGGCAAGGTGAAATGGCCCTGTGCCATAACCTTCTCTCTGGCTGGCATCGCCGGGGCATGGTCCGGTTCCACACTGGCTATGAAGGTTCCGGGCGAAAACTTGCTGGCACTGTTTGGCGCGCTAATGCTGGTGGTGGGCACGGTCATGCTGCTGAAGAAGGATGCCGAGGGCAATCCCGATATCCGTCTGTCGTTTTCCACCGCGCGGCAATTGCTGCCATTGCTTCTTGTTATCGGTTTCGCCGTTGGCACCCTCTCTGGCTTCTTCGGCATCGGCGGTGGCTTCCTCATCGTGCCGGGCCTGATGCTGGCCACCGGCATGCCAATTGCCTATGCCATCGGCACGTCGCTTGTCGCCGTCACCATCTTCGGCGCGACGACAGCCTCGAACTATGCGCTTGCCGGCTTGGTCGACTGGCGTATTGCCGGCTACTTCATCGCCGGTGGAGTGGCCGGCGGTTTGATCGGCACCTTCGCGAGCAAGAAGCTAGCGTCCGCCAAGGGAACTCTATCGATGGTCTTCGCCATCTTCGTCATTCTCATCGGCGCCTATGTCACGTGGAAGGGGTTGGCACCGCTGTTCAACTCGTGAGATCGAAGGTGAGAAACAGGCTGTTCGGATCGGGCTTATAGTCGCCAAACGGCGGGCACTCGGTGAAACCATGGGCTTTGTAAAGTGCGACGGCGGGTTCGAAATAGCCAAAGGATCCAGTTTCGAGGTTCAGGCGCTTCACCCCCTTGGCGCGCGCCGCTGCCATGATGTGGCGGAGAATGGCAGCGCCGACACCACGCCGCCGCGCCGCCTCAGACGTGTGCATCGACTTCACTTCGCCTGACGCATCGCCGAAATACTTGACCGCACCGACTCCCAGCAGCACCTCGTCATCCCACGCCGCGAAGAAGTCAATGCTCGGATGAGCGAGGCGCGAGATATCGAACACATGGGCGCTGCCGGGCGGAGTTACCTCATGGCATTTGGCGAAGTGATGGCGCAGCAGGCCGAGAATGCGCTGGTCATCAAAAGCACCCGGACGGATTTCAATCATTGGCCCCTCATTCAACATGGTGATGCTATCCGGCTCCAGCCGGGAACATTAAACTCATTGGCTCGGTAATTTTATTGCGCATTTCAACTGCGATTGATTCCTTCCTTGCGCGGCGTCCCTCAATCTGCTTAAACGAGATAGGACAGTAACACTGTCCTTTAATGATGTAAATCAAGGCAAGTGGACCCCGGATGCGCCGGAATACGACCACATCGACCCTGAATACGACGGCCAAACCGGCCGTGGACACCGCTTGCTTGCCCCGGGCGGCGCTCCACAAACGCAAGTAAGGGTCAGGCTCGGCGGCCAGAACGGCGCCCGGGAGTTTGATCGGCCGGAACGGGTTCGGCGCCGCCCAAAGGCTCCCCCTACCAGATCAACCCCCGCGCCACGGACGACGAAAAAAGACACCGACCGGTTCAATCTCGGGCCAGTTGGGGATAGACTGCACTGCGGACGAAAAGAAGGAGTTGGCCATGACCATCCAATACCGGCCAGAAGGTACTCCCGCCGCGCATGGTCTTTATGACCCGCGCAACGAACACGATGCCTGTGGCATCGGCCTCATCGCCAATATCGCCAACACCAAGAGCCATCGCATGGTGGCTGACGGGCTGTCGATCCTCAAGAATCTCGAGCATCGCGGTGCCGTTGGCGCCGACCCCAAGGCCGGTGACGGGGCTGGCATCCTGGTCCAGATCCCGCATGGTTTCTTTGCCGCCGAAGCCAAGCGCTTGGGTTTCGAATTACCAGGCGCCCAGCACTATGGCGTCGGCTACCTGTTCATGCCGCGCGAACTGATTTACCGTCAGAACATCGAGCGCATCTGGTGGGAAACGGCGCGCGAGGAAGGCCTCAAGGTTCTCGGCTGGCGCGATGTTCCCGTCGACCAGGGCGTGCTCGGCTATTCGGTCAAAGGCACCGAGCCGGTGCATCGCCAGGTGTTCATTGGCCGCGGACCGACCATCCGCGACGAAGCGCATTTCGAAAGGAAGCTTTTCGTCTGCCGCAAGGTGGTGTCGAACCGCGTGCTGGAAGTGCTGGGCGCCAAGGCCAAGACCTATTATCCGGTTTCGGTTTCGGCCCGCACCATCGTCTACAAGGGCCTGGTGCTCGGCAAGGACCTGGGCGCCTATTACCGCGACCTCGAAGACCAGCGTTTCGAGAGCGCCTTCGCCATGGTGCATCAGCGCTTCTCGACCAACACCTTCCCGTCATGGCCGCTGTCACATCCCTATCGCTTCGTCTGCCACAACGGCGAGATCAACACCGTGCGCAGCAACTACAACTGGATGGCGGCGCGCCAGGCGACGATGAGTTCGGAGTTGCTCGGCGAAGACCTCTCCAAGCTCTGGCCGATTTCCTATGAAGGCCAATCCGACACTGCATGTTTCGACAACGCCCTCGAGCTTCTCAACATGGGCGGCTACTCATTGCCGCATGCCATGATGATGCTGATCCCCGAAGCCTGGGCTGGCAACCCGCTGATGGACGAGGACCGCCGCGCCTTCTACGAGTATCATGCAGCCCTGATGGAACCGTGGGACGGCCCCGCCGCCATGGTCTTCACCGATGGCAAGATGATCGGCGCGACGCTCGACCGCAATGGCTTGCGCCCCTCGCGCTACATGACGAGCGATGACGGCCACATCCTGCTCGCCTCCGAAATGGGTTGCCTGCAATTCGCCGAGGAGAGCATCACCCACAAATGGCGGCTGCAGCCGGGCAAGATGCTGCTGATCGATCTTGAACAGAAGCGCATCATCTCGGACGAGGAACTAAAGAAGCAGCTCTCCAACGCGCATCCCTACAAGGAATGGCTGCAACGCACGCAAGTTGTGCTGAAGGACCTGCCCAAGGCCAAGACCAAGCGCGCCCGCTCGACGGTGGCACTCCTCGATCGCCAGCAGGCCTTCGGCTATACCCAGGAAGACCTGAAGATCCTGATGACGCCGATGGCCCAGACCGGCCAGGAGGCCGTGGGCTCGATGGGCAACGATGCGCCGATCTCGGCGCTGTCGGATCGCCCCAAGATGCTCGACACGTATTTCAAGCAGAACTTTGCGCAGGTCACCAATCCGCCGATCGATCCCATCCGCGAGGAACTGGTGATGTCGCTGGTGTCCTTTATTGGCCCGAGGCCAAACCTGCTCGACCTCAAGGGTACCTCGAACCACATGCGGCTGGAAGTGTCGCAGCCGATCCTGACGAACGATGACCTCGAACGCATCCGCACCATCGGTGCCGTCGCCGACAACCCGTTCCGCACCGCCACCATCGACATCACTTACGATGTGGCGAACGGCCATGACTATATGGAAGCAGCGCTTGACTCGGTCTGCGCGCTGGCCGAGCGCGCCGTGAAGGATGGCTTCAACATCATCATCCTGTCGGACCGCGCGGTCTCGGCCGAACGCGTACCGATCCCGGCATTGCTGGCGACATCCGCCACGCATCATCACCTGATCCGCAGGGGCCAGCGCACGTCAGTCGGCCTTGTCGTCGAAACCGGCGAGGCCCGCGAGGTGCATCAGTTCTGCATGCTGGCTGGCTATGGCGCCGAAGCCATCAACCCCTATCTCGCCTTCGAGACGTTGGAGGACATGCTCGCTGCACTCGAAGAGAAGATCACCGCCTACGAAGCTGTGAAGCGCTACATCAAGGCCATCGACAAGGGCATCCTGAAGGTCATGTCGAAGATGGGCATTTCGACATACCAATCCTATTGCGGCGCGCAGATTTTCGATGCGGTCGGTCTCTCGACCGATTTCGTCAGGAAGTATTTCACCGGCACCGCCACGCAGATCGAAGGCGTTGGGTTGAGCGAGATCGCCGAGGAAGCCTTCACCCGTCACGAGAACGCCTTTGGCGAGAACCCGGTGTTCCGCTCCAGCCTCGATATCGGAGGCGACTACGCCCAGCGCATGCGGGGCGAAGCCCATGTCTGGAATTCAGAAACCATTTCGAACCTTCAACATGCCGTTCGCGGCAACGCCAAGGACAAGTACCAGGCTTTCGCCAGGCTGGTAAACGAGCAGTCCGAACGATTGAAGACCATGCGTGGATTGTTCCGTATACGGACGGCCGACGAAATGGGCAAGGCACCCGTTGATATCGGCGAGGTTGAGGACGCCGCCACGATCGTCAAACGCTTCTCGACCGGCGCCATGTCCTACGGCTCGATCAGCCGCGAGGCACATACGACGCTGGCCATCGCCATGAACCGCATTGGCGGCAAGTCCAACACCGGCGAGGGCGGCGAGGAATCAGACCGCTACAAGCCATTGCCCAACGGCGACTCGATGCGCTCGGCCATCAAGCAGGTGGCGAGCGGTCGCTTCGGCGTGACGGCGGAATATCTCGTCAACTCCGACATGATGCAGATCAAGATGGCGCAAGGTGCCAAGCCCGGCGAAGGCGGGCAATTGCCGGGCCACAAGGTCGATGCGACGATTGCCAAGGTGCGTCATTCGACGCCGGGTGTTGGCTTGATTTCGCCGCCGCCGCATCACGACATCTATTCAATCGAGGATCTGGCGCAGCTGATCTTCGATTTGAAGAACGTCAATCCGTCAGGCCAGGTCTCGGTGAAACTGGTCTCCGAAGTCGGCGTCGGCACGGTGGCAGCGGGCGTTTCCAAGGCGCATGCCGATCATGTGACGATCTCCGGCTACGAGGGCGGCACTGGCGCATCGCCGCTGACCTCGATCAAGCATGCCGGACTGCCGTGGGAAATCGGCCTGGCCGAAACCCAGCAGACGCTGGTGACCAACGATCTTCGCGGCCGCATCGCGGTGCAGGCCGATGGCGGCATCCGCACCGGGCGCGATGTGGTGATTGCCGCCCTGCTGGGTGCCGACGAAATCGGCTTTGCCACGGCACCCCTGATTGCGGCGGGCTGCATCATGATGCGGAAGTGCCATCTCAACACCTGTCCCGTCGGCGTCGCCACGCAAGACCCGGAATTGCGCAAGCGCTTCAAGGGCCAACCCGAGCATGTCATCAACTATTTCTTCTTCGTCGCCGAGGAAGTCCGCGAGTTGCTGGCCGCCATGGGCCTCCGGAGCTTCGGAGAATTGACCGGCGAGACCTCCTGGCTCGACCAGACCAGTGCCATCTCGCACTGGAAGGCCAGGGGCCTCGATTTCTCGCGCATCTTCGCCAAGCCCGATACCGTCGGCCCTATCGCCACGAAGAAGGTGTCCGTGCAGGATCATGGCATCGACAAGATCCTCGACCGCAAGCTGATTTCCGAGGCCGCCTCGGCACTCGAACACGGTACACCCGTCGAGATTGTCTCGAAGATTGCCAATTATGATCGCACGGCGGGTGCAATGCTCTCGGGCGCCGTCGCCAAGCGCTATGGCCACAAGGGCCTGCCCGAAGACACCATCAAGGTGAGGCTCACCGGCATTGCCGGACAGAGTTTTGGTGCATGGGCGGCGGCGGGCGTGACACTTGAGTTGACCGGCGAAGCCAACGACTATGTCGGCAAGGGCCTGTCGGGCGGCAAGCTGATTGTGCGCCCACATGACAAGATCGGCTTCGACGCCGGGAAATCGATCATTGCCGGCAATACCGTGCTGTATGGCGCCATCTCTGGTGAGTGCTATCTGCGCGGCGTAGCGGGCGAACGTTTCGCAGTGAGGAACTCCGGCGCCGTCGCCGTCGTCGAAGGATGTGGCGATCACGGTTGCGAATATATGACGGGCGGCGTCGTTCTGGTGATCGGCGAAACCGGCCGCAACTTCGCGGCGGGCATGTCGGGCGGTGTCGCCTATGTGCTCGACGAAGCGGGCGACTTCGCCAAGCGTTGCAACCTCGCCATGGTTGACCTGCAGCCGGTTCCGGCCGAAGAGGCGACACGCGAGAAACTCCACCATGCGGCGGGCGATTTACACAATCACGGGCTGGTCGACGTCACTTCGCAAATGGACCGCAACGACGCTGAACGGGTGCGCGAACTTTTGTTGCGCCACTTGAAGTACACCGGCTCGTCACGCGCCAAGGCGATCATCGACGGCTGGGCGGACTACCTGCCGAAGTTCGTCAAGGTCATGCCGGTCGAATATGCCCGTGCCCTGCAGGAACTCGAGAAGGCCCAGGCCAGCAGCGACGGCATGACCATCGGCGTCAAGCGGAGCGCGTGAAGAGGTGACTTACTTCGCGAACGGATTGCGTATGGTGACAGAGCCAATGCGCTGGCCGTGGTTCATATCCTCGGTGTACAGAACATCGCAGCCGGAGAGTTCGGCGGCGGCGATGATCGTGCAGTCGTATATGCGGAAGTTGGTTGCGAGAGCGATCTCTATCGCACGCCTATGGAGGTCTGCCGTAAGCGGAAAGACCGTCAAATCCTCGGTGATCGCCGCCAATGCCTCGACGATGTCTGGTAATGGCAAGACACCTTTGCGCCTGGCGACATCGATAAATTCATTGAGAACCTGTACGCTTATTGTGCCGCCGCCATCGATCAATGCCTTGGCGCGAATTCTCTTGGGATTGCCGTGTTCAATTGCGTACAGCAGGACATTGCTGTCGAAGAAGTTACTCATCCTTCTTCCAGCGATTGTTCATGTGGTGGTCGTAAATCTCGTCGCGGTCAAACTTGTAATCCTTGGGCCATTTCGCCTTCTTCGCGATCTCATCGAGGCGGGCCCACATCTCCTCGCG
>JANLTS010000547.1:0-1571 GCA_031363045.1 Hyphomicrobiales bacterium | reverse complement strand
CCGATGGCTGAACGGATCGACCGCATGGACTTGCGCACGGCTTCGAGGAAGGCGGTGCTGGCATTCTCCATCAGGTGCCAGCGGTCAGCAACCTGGGTGGCATGGGGAAGAGCCTTGGTGGCAGCCTCGCCATAGCCGCCGCCGCGATCCCGCGACAGGACGCCAATCTCTAGGTGATTGCGGAGCCACGCTTCCACCGTCGGGACTTCCCGATCAGGCAGAAGCGTCACGATCCGCCGGCGCTCGAGATCGCATACGATAGTCCCATAGTGATGGTTCCGTCGGAAAGCCCAATCATCGATGCCAGCTACAACAACAGGATCAGTTCGTTTACGCGTCCGCCGCCGAACTACTCGCAGCAATGTGTCGTTGCTCACCGGCAGCATTAGCCGTTTGGCGAAACTCGCGGCGGGCCTGCCGCCAAGGGCCAGTCCAAGATGATGGACAATGCATTCCAATCTAGTCGTTCGGCGTGATCGCACGGCAACCACACCGTCGCCAAAGCGCTCACCAAAGATCTGCCGGCGGCAGTGTGCTGCCGCGCAGACGAACCGTCGTGCGATCAGCCTAAGCTGAACCTGCCAACCCGAACACGGCAAATCCGATACCTGTCGGACATAAAGGCTGTGGACGCGTCGTGACGAGGAACCACAGACAGGACATGTTGCTTCCCTGGCTTCGGCTTGCGCTGTTATCACGATGGTTTGTCCGTCCCGCCTGAGGCTCTGCACGGCAACTCCCGCCGGGAACAGGGACGTAATCCGAAAATCTGACCGCATGGCGCTGATTCCTTTTGGAAAACAGTTCCACGCCACCACCAAACTTCATCGAGATTGAGTCAGACCCAGTCTTGGACGCCGATACCGGGTCAATGTTCAATGCTGATTGACACCATTGATCAATACTAGCGCCAAGGTCATCAACCACGGTCGCCATTTCATCTTCCAGATGGCCGAGGTCGCTATCCCAAGACACTTCTTCGCCGACATGGCGCTGGGGCCTCGTGCTTGGAAGCATGACCACTCACGCGATTAGCTAAAGGACTTGCCAATGTTGCCTGCATGCGTAAATCTCAGTGACGCAACGCCAGTCATCCGATAGATGTCAGTGGCAACACGGTTCGACATCTTGAAGAGATTGGAATCCACGATGATGGTCTCTGGCACTTGCAGGAACTCGTTGGAGTGGAAATCGAGGCTCTTTATTAGTGAATGATGTGCGACAGATGCGCCTGACAGCTGAGCTTGTTGCGCTCTGCCACCGGGAGGTTCCGGACGCCGGCGCCGGGCCAGACATTCCGGTGATGAGTGACGCAGACTATCAGGCGGCCGCTGCGCAGCTTTTAGCTGAGGGCCCAGCGGACGCACTTTGGATCTTTGCCTATGGCTCGTTGATCTGGAAGCCGACTTTCGAGCATAGAGGCCACAAGAGTTGCGGTGCGCCGGGCTGGCGCCGCAGCTTTTGTCTCGAGATCAACCGCTGGCGCGGTTCACCAGAAGTTCCGGGCCTTATGATGGCCCTCGAAAGTGGCGAAGGTTCCTGCGACGGCGTGCTGCTGCGGGTAGCTGATC
>JANLTS010000498.1:0-4292 GCA_031363045.1 Hyphomicrobiales bacterium | reverse complement strand
TCACCCTGCATGGCGATACGGCCGAAGTCCATGGTGTGAAGAAGCTCACAGGTGCGCCGGTGATGGCGACCGATCTCCGCGCTTCGGTATCGCTGGTCATTGCAGCACTTGCCGCTGAAGGCGAGACGATGATCAACCGTGTTTATCATCTTGACCGCGGCTTCGAGACGCTGGAGGAAAAATTGCAGGCCTGTGGCGCCGATGTGGCACGGATCGCGGGCAATTGACATGATGCTGCAGTTGGGTGCGCTCGACGCCGAAGACTTAAGCGTCATCTCAGCTCACATGCAGGATGCCGTCCTGCTGGTGGGTGACATGGCGTATCATGCCAAGCGCAAGCAATTTGCGCTGGTTGCCAATCGCTTCGCCTGGGATGCGGCAGAGATCCGGCAGCGCCGCCGCAGCGGCTTGCATTTCGACCGGGTGTTGGCGGTGAAGTCGATGAATATCCGCACCACCGAGAAAGATGCGGTGCTGTCGCTCCTCGCCATCAACTTTGAGGAACAGGACGTGCCATCGGGCACCATTGTACTGACGTTTTCGGGTGGCGGCAGTTTGAGGCTTCAGGTCGAATGCATCGAGGCCGCCATGAAGGACCTCGGCCCGGCGTGGTCAACGCAGCACACGCCTGTGCACGAGTGAAGCGGGCCCGTGGCACGCCGCCACAGCCCGCTTGCACGGCCTTACCGATAGGACTTTCGCGACCGGCCAATGACCCCGATGCCGGCGAGGCCACTCAGGAAGAGCAGCACCGAAGGCGGCACAGGTATCGTCTCAAGACTGCCGCTGACCAGTTGATCCGTGAAATTGACATTGATGGCGAATCCCAAGCCAAGGCCGCCGGGCGCCAGAAGAATGTTGGGCGCCGACGACAGATCATAGGCGAAGGAAATGAAATTGGTGAACCCCATCGGGCCACCTACCGTGTTGGTCAGCAATGACGTCACCTGATTTGGCAGTGGATTGAAATCCACACCACCCAGGAACAACGCATTGATTGCGGTCGACCCGATGCCGGTGAAGCCGGTGACGGCGTCCTGGTAACCGGTGAGAATGCCGCTCACACTCAAGACGCTGCTAAAATCATCGGAGAATGAGATTTGCCCGGTGAACTCCGCTCCGGAGGCAAAATCGAAGTCCGCCGCCGTGACAACGAGTGCCGAGGCATTCTGGGAGAGCCCCAGCATCAAACCCCCGACAGCCACCGCTCTTAACAAAGCATTTGCCGCTTTATGCATGGTCTTGCTCCTATCCTGCAACACCATGTCGTAAGGATTTCTTAGCCTTAAGCAATCGTAAATGATTGATAGTATTAAGCAATCACTAACCAAATCAGATGGTTTTGAGAGTTGTTTTAATGGCTTTTTAGGCTTTGGCCCGGCCTCTGGCGGGTTAACGCGGCGCATGGCATAGGTTCAAGCCATGCCAGAGCAAAACAGCAACCGCCTCTCTGCCGTGGAACTCGATTCCACCATCGGCCCCGGCCCATCGCCGGAGGCCGAGCACGAACGCCGTGTCGCCATCTATGATCTGGTTGCCGACAACAGCTTCACGCTCGCCGCCCACCCGCAAGGCCCCTACCGCCTCCGGCTGTCGGCGGCCGATGGCCGGCTGATCCTCGACGTGATGAACATTGCCGATGAGCGGCTGTCATTGATCGGCCTGTCGATGTCGCCGTTCCGCCGCATCGTCAAGGACTACTACATGATCTGCGAGAGCTATTATCAGGCGATCCGCACCGCAACGCCGAGCCAGATCGAAACCATCGACATGGCACGGCGGGGCCTGCACAACGAAGGCAGCGAGCTGTTGCGCGAACGCCTCGACGGCAAGGTGGAGATCGACTTCGACACGGCACGGCGCCTGTTCACGCTGGTCTGCGTGCTGCACTGGCGGGGATAACGCAGGGCAATGGGAGCCGACCTGCCGAGTGCCGTTCTGTTCGTCTGTACACAGAACGTCATCCGTTCGGTGATGGCCGAAGCCATTATGAAACACTTCTATGGCCACAAGGTCTACGTCCAGTCCTGCGGCGTCAAACCCGGCCAGCGCGATCCCTTCGTCACGGCGGTGATGGACGAGATGGGCATCGATCTTGCCAAACACCGCCCACGCTCATTCGCTGACATCGAGGACGCGAGTTTCGACCTTGTCGTCTCGCTGTCTCCGGAAGCGCATCACCGGGCGCTCGAACTCACCCGCACCATGGCGATCGAGGCCGAATACTGGCCGACCATGGACCCATCGATCACCATGGGCAGCCGCGAGCAAATCCTCGACAGCTACCGCGACACGCGCGATCTTCTGGTCAGAAAAATCCGCCAACGCTTCGGCAGCATCGCGGCGGGCGGGGTTTAGGCTCCTTCTCCCATTGCAAAACCATGCGGGCTTGACGTAATCACAGATGATGCATCTCGATGTCACTCAAGCCCGGCAGGCACTTGAAGCCAAACTTCGGACTCTCGATCTTGCCGGAGCCGCGGACATCGCATGGTCCACCGTCTGGCTCGAAGCCTGTGGCTATTCCGGCACTAAGCTCTTGGCCGAGGCCCTGGGCGATGAGCGCCGGACGCTAGAGCTCAAGCGCGACGCATTGGGGCTCGATCTCGATCATGTCTCCTGCGCCTTTCTGGCGCCCGCCGTCATGCGCGATATTGGCGTCAACGGCCGCGCCTTCCTGCGCAATGTGCGGCACGGATTGTTCATGCTGCCCTTTGCGGTGAAAGCAAACATCGGTATCGGCTGTCCTGTCGATCCGGGCTTCGCGGTCGGCGGCGAGCGCCATAAAAACCCCTATGCCGAAAAGTTGGCGCTGGCCGAAGCCCAGGGCCTCGACATTGACGATGCGGCGTGGTTGACCATCATCGCGTGATGCCAACACCGCACCCTACAAGGAGTCTCCAATGGCTGGTCCGCTGAGCGGTCTCCGCGTTCTCGATCTCACCCGCGTACTGGCGGGGCCATGGGCTACGCAGATGCTGGCTGACTATGGCGCCGAGGTCATCAAGATCGAGAAGCCGGGCGAGGGTGATGATACGCGCGGCTGGGGACCGCCTTTCCTCACCAACGCCGATGGCACACGCGGTGATGCCGCCTATTATCTCGCCGCCAACCGCGGCAAGTCGTCGGTGGCGATCGACATGGCAAGCCTTCAAGGCCAGGAACTGATCCGCGATCTGGCCGCCAAATCCGATATTGTGATCGAAAATTTCAAAGTTGGTGGCCTGAAGAAGTATCACCTCGACTATGACAGCCTGAAAATCATCAACCCACGCCTCGTCTATTGCTCGATCACCGGCTTCGGCCAGACCGGACCCTATGCCCAGCGGGCGGGGTATGATTTCATGATCCAGGCCATGGGTGGCTTGATGTCGGTCACCGGTGAGCGCGACGACCGGCCCGGCGGCGGGCAGCAAAAAGTTGGCGTGGCGGTGGCCGACCTGTTCACCGGGCTTTATGCATCAACGGCGATCATCGCGGCGGTCGTGCACCAGCGCGCCACCGGCCAGGGCCAATACATCGATATCGCTCTTCTCGACACCCAGGTCGCCATGCTGGCCAATCTCAATTCCAACTACCTCGTGTCCGGCAAGGTGCCGGGGCGGATGGGCAATGCCCATATGAACATCGTGCCTTATCAGACTTTCCAGACGGCTGATGGTTACATGATCATCGCCGTCGGCACGGACCGCCAGTTCCGCGAATTCTGCAGAATCATCGGAGTCGCCGCGCTGGCCGACGATCAGCGCTTTGCCAACAACCGTGGCCGCGTCGAAAACCGGGAAATGCTCATTCCGCTGCTCGCCGTTCCGATGCTAGCGCGCAGCACCAGCCAATGGGTGGAGGCCCTCGAGGCGGCTGCCGTCCCCTGTGGCCCGATTCTGCAGATCGACGAGGTCTTCGCCAATGAGCAGGTCCTGGCGCGCGGCGTGCAGATCGGCTTGACGCGCGATGACGGCATCCAGGTTCCGGGCGTGGCCAACCCCGTCGTCTTTTCCGAAACACCAATCGAGTATGACAAACCGCCGCCACGCCTTGGTGAAGGCACCGCGAACGTGCTGTCCGAGGTCCTCGGACTCTCACCCGAAACCATCGCCGAATTGCGCAAGTCCGGCGCCGTCGGCTGATCTTCCCTTCAATCAACTTCCTTGTTAGCCTCACCGGCTCCAAGCGAGAGAAACGAGCATGAGTCAGGAACTTTGGGCAGGTGGTTGCCAATGCGGGGCAGTGCGTTACGAATTTGATACGAGGCCCGATAATCCTTGCATCTGCCACTGCCGCATGTGCCAGAA
>JANLTS010000488.1:0-10340 GCA_031363045.1 Hyphomicrobiales bacterium | reverse complement strand
GGTGAGGGCCACGGTGATCTTGCGGTCGCTGAGGAGCTTCCGCAGCCGCTCCAGCTGGATGTCGACGATTGAGCCCATGTGCTCGCGCTTCAGCCTGTGGAACAGGATGATCTCATCAAGCCGGTTGAGGAATTCCGGGCGGAAATGCCCCTTGACCACAGCCATGACCTCGTCACGCACCACATCGACGTCCTGCGTCTCGCCCAGATTCACGAGATACTCGGACCCCAGATTCGACGTCATGATGATCAGCGTGTTCTTGAAGTCCACCGTGCGGCCCTGGCCATCGGTCAGGCGGCCGTCATCGAGCACTTGCAGCAACACGTTGAAGACATCGGGATGAGCCTTCTCGATCTCATCGAAGAGCACGACCTGATAGGGTCGCCGCCTGACGGCTTCGGTCAAGGCACCACCTTCATCATAGCCGACATAGCCCGGAGGCGCGCCAATCAGCCGCGAGACGGAGTGCTTCTCCATGTATTCCGACATGTCGATCCTGACCATCGCGTGCTCGTCGTCGAAGAGATAAGCCGCCAATGCCTTGGTGAGCTCGGTCTTGCCAACACCGGTTGGCCCTAAGAACATGAAGGAGCCAATCGGCCGGTTGGGGTCCTGCAAACCGGCACGCGCACGGCGGACGGCAGTTGCCACCGCTTCCACCGCTTCCGACTGGCCGACGACGCGCTTGGCCAATTCCTTTTCCATCGCCAAAAGCTTGTCGCGCTCGCCTTCCAGCATCTTGTCGACGGGAATGCCGGTCCAGCGCGACACCACCTGGGCAACATGCGAGGCCGTCACCGCTTCCTCGAGCATGCGGCTGGAACTTGAGTCTTCCGCCGCCTTCAACTTCTTTTCAAGACCGGGGATGGTCGAATAGGCCAGCTCGCCCGCCGCCGCGAAGTCGCCCTTGCGCTGCGCCTGATCGAGATGCATGCGGGCCTTCTCAAGCTCTTCCTTAACCTTGGAGGCCGAGGCAAGCTGTTCCTTCTCGTCCTGCCAGCGCCTGGTCATGGCGGCGGACTTCTCCTCGAAGCCGCCCAATTCCATTTCGAGCTTCTGCAGCCGGTCGATGGAAGCCTGATCGGTTTCCTTCTTCAAGGCCTCGCGCTCGATTTGCAGTTGCATGATGCGGCGGTCGATCTCGTCCAGTTCCTCGGGCTTCGAATCGACCTGCATGCGCAGCCGCGATCCCGCCTCGTCCATCAGATCGATGGCCTTATCGGGCAGGAAGCGGTCGGCGATGTAACGGTTGGAAAGCGTTGCCGCAGCCACAATAGCCGAATCGGTAATCCGCACGCCATGGTGCAGTTCATATTTTTCCTTGATGCCGCGCAGGATGGAGATCGAGTCCTCGACCGAGGGCTCGTTGATAAAGACCGGCTGGAAACGCCGGGCCAATGCCGCGTCCTTCTCGACGTGCTTCCTGTACTCATCAAGCGTGGTAGCACCGACGCAATGCAAGTCACCGCGTGCCAAGGCTGGTTTCAGCAAGTTCGAAGCATCCATGGCGCCTTCGGATTTTCCGGCTCCCACCAGCGTGTGCATTTCGTCGATGAACAGGATGATGCCGCCTTCGGCTGCGGTTACTTCCGACAGCACGGCCTTCAGGCGCTCCTCGAATTCGCCGCGATACTTGGCACCGGCGATCAGCGAGCCCATGTCGAGGGACATCAGCTTCTTGTCTTTCAGGCTCTCGGGCACATCACCCTTGATGATACGGAGCGCCAGACCCTCGGCGATGGCGGTCTTGCCAACGCCCGGCTCACCGATCAGCACAGGGTTATTCTTGGTGCGGCGTGACAGCACCTGAATGGTGCGGCGGATTTCCTCGTCGCGGCCAATGACCGGATCGAGCTTCCCCTCGCGCGCCGCTTCGGTCAGGTCGAGGGCATATTTCTTCAGCGCGTCATAGCTCTGTTCGGCCGAAGCCGAATCAGCAGTGCGGCCCTTGCGAATGGCGTTGATCGCCTGATTGAGGCCTTGCGCGGTGACGCCCGCCGTCTTCAGGACCTTGGACGCTTCCGATTGCTCCATGGCCAGGGCCTGCAACAGGCGCTCGGCTGAAACGAAACTGTCGCCGGATTTTTCCGCCAGCTTCTGGGAAGCCTCGAAAACCCGCGCCATCTCGGGCGCCAGATAGACCTGACCGGCACCGCCGCCGGATACCTTGGGCAACTTGGCAAGCACCGCCTCGATGTCTCGCAAGGCTAGCCGGGAATCACCTCCCGCGGCCTTGATCAAACCGGCAGCCAGGCCCTCCTCATCATCGAGCAGGACCTTCAGCAGATGTTCGGGGCTGAAGCGCTGGTGACCCTCGCGCAGCGCCAGAGACTGGGCCGACTGCACGAAACCGCGCGAGCGCTCGGTATACTTTTCGAAATCCATTGTATTTCCTCCTCGGCGCATTTCGAAAGCGCCCCATCGCGGGCACGCCTTGAAACGCCGTCAACGGTTGATCGGCCACTCGACTTCCGGGCCCGAACCCCCAAGAGGCATCCGGTCCGGTTTGCAGCCTGGACTTTCATTCATATGGGTAGGGACCTGCGGCGATCAAGCCGTCGCGCAGTTGATCGCGATCTCTGGCATAGAGCTTTGTTCTGGATCAATGTTCCGGCTGCCATTTGAATGCGATGGGTTGACATGACCGACGACAAAAGCGATCCGACCGGGCTTGATGCCTATAAGCCCGCAGAAGTGGCGCAGCGCATCGAGGAAGCGGGCGTCAAGAAGGCAGCGCTCGCCGCCGTGCCATTGGCAACCCTGGCTTTCCTCGCGGGCGCCTTCATTGCGCTTGGCGCCGCCGGTTTCACCGCCGGGATGGCGGGCGCAGACCTGAGCTTCGGCCCGGCCAGGCTGCTCGGTGGATTGATGTTTTCAACCGGGCTGATCCTTGTCGTTGTTGCTGGCGCCGAGCTCTTTACCGGGAACTGCCTGATCGTCATGGCGGCTGTCGATGGCCGGGTCAGCCTGAAGGGTCTGCTGCGAAATTGGCTCTTCGCCTATTTCGGAAATCTGCTGGGCGCACTCAGCGTCGTTCTGCTGATGGCTTACTCTGGACTGCTCTCAGGCCCGGTGGGCGATGCGGCGCAGAAGATTGCCGAAGCCAAATCAGCGCTTGGCCCCGTAGAGGCTTTGACGCGGGGCATTCTCTGCAACATGCTGGTGTGCCTGGCCGTCTGGCTCAGCTTCGCGGCGCGGAGCGTTACCGACAAAATCCTGGCGATCATCTTCCCCATCACCGCGTTCGTCCTGCTGGGCTATGAGCATTCGATCGCCAACATGTATCTCATACCAGCCGGATGGGCGGCCGGTGCTCCGGTCAACGTCAGCGGCTTTCTTGGCAATCTGATACCGGTCACCATCGGCAACATCATCGGCGGTGCGGGCGGCGTGGCGCTGACCTACTGGCTGGCCTACCGGCCGGCACGGAGATAGCCCGAAGGCAGGTGGACATCATCCCCGGGCTGGGCCGGGGATGATGCGCTTGCGATATCAGTCAGCGACCGGTTCGGTGACCGGTGCAGCCGTTATATCTGCCACCGGTTCCTTGCGCGGCTTGCGCTCATATTTGCGCTTGGCCGGTGCGGCAGGCGCGGCACTGGCGGCGGGTTCGGGATGATCCTCTGCCTCGACAGCCGGTGCAGGTGCCGGACGGCGCAGGAAGGACGGCGCCTCCCACTGCGGATCGGCTTCGGCGGCGGCAACTGCTACAACCGGGGTGGGGGCCGGTTGAACGTCAGCGATGCGCGGCTGCTCGTCAATCCGTTGTTCGGGACGTTGTTCCTGCCGAGACTCCTGGCGGTTGTCTTGCCTGCTGTCTTGCCTGTTATCCTGGCGGTTATCTGAGCGCGGCTGTTGGTTCTGACGATTATCGCTAGGCTGAGCCTGCTGGTTGTCCGGCTTGCGGTCCTGCCAGCGCGGCTTGAAGCGTTCACGGTTCTGGCTCGGCTGGGAATTTTGATCGCGGTTCTGATCGCGATTCTGATCGCGTTGGCCACCCTCACGATTGTCACGGTAATCGCGCTGCTGGCGGTTGGGCTGCTGGCCTTGCGGGTTGTGCTGCTGAGGCGGGCGTTCGGCGTTGTCGACCGTCGGCTGGTCGCCGAGGCCATCGGGATCGCTGCCCGGCTGGGAGCTTCGCTGTTCCGGCGCTTGCTGCTCGGGGCTGTCCTCGAGATCCTCGTCGTCGAATTCCTCGTCCGGACGGCGGTATTGCTGCTGGCTTTGCTGATTATAGGCCTGGGCGGCCGAAACGATGCGGAGATAATGTTCCGCATACTGAAAATAGCTCTCGGCCATGATGATGTCGCCGGCCGATTGCGCGTCGCGGCCGAGCTGCAGATATTTGTCAGCCACCGTTTGCGCCGTGCCGCGAACTTTTACATCGGGTCCATTGCTCTCGTAGACACGGCTGAGCGGATTGCCACCGCCGCTGTTGCCACTTCCGCTTCCGCCTCCGCCAGTGCTGCGATGACGGCTGCGGCTGCGGTTCTTGTGCGTCGGTCTCATCAATGTTCAATGTCCCAGATTATGGCTTCTGTTGCGAGCGTCCGCCAGCAGGCCCGTTCAGGGCCCGCCGCAACCGGTTCTCAAATCTGCTCAAGGCAATGAGCGTCTGCAAAGATTTACCCGTTGGTTACAGAAATCTTCCGCCACCGGCAAAACCTCCCTCAGGAGTTTCCACCATTTCCCCGGCTTGTGCTGATATCAACTGGGCAATTCGTGCATTTCGCACTGTCGCCCGACTGTCGGTCCCGGCACCATCACAAAGGGCAGAAAGCGTTTCCGGCTCCCATTTAGCCGAGAGCCCGAGAATTTCCAAAGGTTTTTTCGTATCCGCGCCGGGAAGTCACAGTTTTGGTGAACCAGCGAACCCCAGGCAGCGAATATGACCTCCCAAATCCACGCCTTTGCCAACCAGCCGATATCCTGATTGCGCGAAGATGGTTTCGACTGCCTGTGCCTGCCCAGCCCCCTGTTCCACGACAATATGTCCGCCCGGAGCCAGGTAATCCGAAGCGGCGCCGGCAATCGCCCGGTAGGGATCAAGTCCGTCAGGCCCACCCGCCAGCGCCAAGTGCGGGTCATAGTCGCGGACATCGGCCTCAAGACCCTGGATGTCACCGGCGGGGATATAGGGCGGGTTGGAGACAATGAGATCGAAACGCCCGGCCACCGGCTCGAACCAGCTGCCCTGCATGAATTCCAGGCGGTCGGCCACGCTGTGCGCCCGGGCATTGGCTGTGGCTACCGCCAGGGCTGTGCCCGAGAGATCCACGGCAACGCCCGTGGCTTCCGGCCGCTCGGCCAGCAGGGTCACGATGATGGCGCCGGAGCCGGTTCCGAGGTCGAGGATGCGGCAACCCCCCGGCATCATTGGCAAGGCGAAATCGATCAGCGTCTCAGTGTCGGGGCGCGGATCGAGCACGGCGGGCGTCACCTGGAACGGCCTGCCATAGAATTCGCGTTCCCCCAGAATGCGCGAGACGGGCTCATGGCTGAGACGGCGCGCGATGAACTGCCGAAAGGTTTGCGCCGCCGCCGTCTCCACGTACCGTTCGGGCTCGAGGATCAGGTTTTCGCGGCTAAGCCCCGTGGCCCACTGCAACAGCAGGCGGGCGTCAAGCTGCGGCGATTCGACATCGATCAGGCGCAGTTCCAACACGGCCCAATCAAGCAGCGGCTGCAGCCGGTCAGCTGGCATTGTCCTGCTGGGCCAGAAGCTCCGCCTGGTGGTTGGTCATCAGGGCCTGCACCATTTCCTCCAAGGCCGGACCCTCGATGATCTGGTCGAGCTTGTAGAGCGTCAGGTTGATGCGGTGATCGGAGCAGCGGCCTTGCGGAAAATTATAGGTGCGGATGCGTTCAGAGCGGTCACCCGATCCCACCTGATCCTTGCGGGTGGCCGAGCGTTCGCTGTCGATGCGGTTGCGCTCGATGTCATAGAGCCTGGAGCGCAGCAGCTTCATCGCCGCGTTCTTGTTCTTCAATTGCGACTTCTCGGTCTGCTGGGCAACCGCCAAGCCTGTCGGGATGTGGGTAATGCGCACGGCGGAATCCGTGGTGTTGACCGACTGGCCGCCGGGGCCGGACGAGCGGTAAACGTCGATCCGCAGGTCCTTGTCCTCGATTTTGATGTCGACCTCTTCGGCTTCCGGCAACACGGCAACGGTTGCCGCCGAGGTGTGGATGCGGCCCTGTGTTTCGGTGGCCGGCACGCGCTGCACGCGGTGCACACCGGACTCGAATTTCAAATGCGCGAAGGCGCCCGCGCCATAGATATTGGCGATCACTTCCTTGTAGCCGCCATGCTCGCCGTCGCTGGCCGAAATCACCTCCACCTTCCAACCCTTGAAAGCGGCATAGCGCTGATACATGCGGAACAGGTCGCCGGCAAAGATCGCCGCCTCATCACCGCCGGTGCCGGCGCGGACTTCGAGAATGACATTCTTGTCATCGGCCGAGTCCTTCGGCAGCAGCAGGATGCGAACCTCCTGCTCCATGCATTCGATGTTCTGGTCGAGTATCGGGCGTTCGGCCGCGGCCATCTCGGCCATATCGCCGCCGGCCTTGAACATGTCTTCTAGATCGTGGCGTTCGCCATAGGCTTTACGCAGTTCGAGCGCCTTCCTGGCGGTCGGCTCCAGCTCGGCATATTCCTTCGACAGCCTGACGAAGGCCTCGCCGCTGAGCTCGCCCGACGACATGCCGTGCTCGACAGTGGCGAAACGCTGGATGATGCGGTCAAGTTTTTCTTGCGGGATGGTGGCCATGGCCGGGGCTTCTAGCCGAAGCACCCGGTCTTCGCAAAGCCCCATGCGACCAGCTGCGGTCTTACCCGCCCGATGTGGCTGTATCGAAACAGATGGTAACCGGACCATCATTCACGAGGGCCACTTTCATGTCGGCAGCGAAGACGCCCTTTTCGACACGGATGCCAAGCGTGCCGAGAGACTTGCAGAATTGCTCATACAAGCGGTTGCCCTCAGCCGGAGGTGCGGCCTTCGAGAATCCGGGGCGATTGCCGCTTTCCATGCCATCGGCTGCCAGCGTGAATTGGCTCACCGCCAATACTGCGCCATTTACGGCAGAGAGCGGCAGATTCATTTTTCCTGCCGCATCCTTGAAGATGCGAAGATTGGCAATCTTGCGGGCCAGGGTTTGCGCCTCAACCTCGGTATCGCCCGCCATGGCGCAGATCAACACGAGGAAGCCATGGCCAATGGCACCCGTCACCTGGTCATCGACGGTGACGGAGGCTTCGGAAACGCGTTGGACGATGGCGCGCAAGGGCAGGCTTTGTCAGCCGTTGCCGCCCAGCGATTTCACGTCGAGCGAGCGGCCGACGAGGATTTCGCCGGGCGTTCCGAGGATGCCTTTTTCCTTGCCGTCGACGACATAGGACAGCAGGCCGCCGTCGCGGGCGATGACAACCAGTCCTTCGCGGTTCGGCACGCGGTAGGTATCGCCCTTCATCAGCATCTGGGTCATCACCACATTGCCTTGATTGTCTTCGATCCGAACCCAGACTGGTGCCTTGGCTTTCAGCGTCAGACGGCTTTCGCCATTGCCAGTGCCGAACTCGCGGCCGTCAGCGGTCATCGCCACATCGGTGGCCGAAACCATGCCATCGAGTGTCTTGGCGGCTTCCTTGGCGCCCGGCACCTGGTCCTCGATCAGTGAGGAAATACCGTCGAGATTGGTGCCTTCAAAATCATCGGCAGAGGTGTCAGGCGCGGCTTCAGCCGCCGCCACATCGAGCGGCTGGCCATCGGGCATCGGTTCTTCGCCGATGGAAATCTCAGCTGCTTCGTCTCCCGTCGATGCCGTGGGCATTGGGTCGGTGGCATTGGTCACCTCGCCTGAGGCAGTTGTCTGCTGTTTGGCGTCGGCTGCGGGGGGTGCATCAGCGCCCGGCAGAATCAGATAGCTTAGTCCAGCGAACAGGAACACGGCTCCAGCGATGGATGCGACCAGACCGCCCACACCTCCCGGAACTCCGTTCATGCGGAAATTGAACTTGGGAAGTTGCGGCAAACGGCCGAATATCAGGACCTTGGCCGATGACAGCGGTGCGGGATTGGCGGGGTGACCCGGCATTGGCGCCAGTGCGGGTGCGGGCAGGAAGTGGGCGTAATGCTCAATCAGCGGATCGGGATCAAAGCCCAGATACTGGGCATATGTGCCGATCATTTCGAGCGCATCCATACGCTCGGGCATACGCGTCATGTCGCCATACTCGATGGCCTCGAGATGATAAGGATGAATGCCAGTTGCGGCACTGGCATCTTCCAGCGTCTCGCCGCGAAGTTCGCGTTCGCGCTGCAAATACCAACCGGCTTCGCCCGCCGGATCAATCATGCCGTCGGGTTTTCCCCGCGCATGCTCGACAATATCCGACAAGCTTGCCGCTTCTTCGGACAGGTATTCAGTTTCCAACACGTCAACACTGTCATCACGCATGATTTCACTCTCGGCACGAATAGAGTTTACAGGCCCCTTCGCGAGGGCGTTCTCTACAACAATGACCGAGAATGGTGAACGGGAGGCTAACGGGCGCCTAAGACTGATGCAACGCGGCAATTGCCACATCGCCCGGCCTGCGATAGCAGGATAGCATGGCCAGCTACATCAAGCGACCAGCAGCCGCGGATTTGCTCTTGTCGATCCTGCAGGCTTCGACTGCGGCCACAGCCTATGTACTTCTGCATGACAATCAGGAGATCATGCTCGACGGGTATTCGATTTGGTTGGCGCCCGTTGACACTGTCAATGTTCTTGCGCTCGCCGGGGTAGTCATGGCCGGCGCCTTTCTCAACCTGTCGCAAATACAGACATATCGCCACCTAAAGACCGCGCTTCTGGCACTGGCGGCGGCGGCGTTGCTGTCTTTCGCCGCGCTGCAGATGTTCACGTCGGACTGGTTCGCAAAATTGCCTATAGGCGTACCAGGCGTCAGCTTCTGGGCCGTTGTGGCGCGCGTGGCAGTGATTGCCTTCTGGATAAATGGTGTGTTTTGCGCGTTCATCGCGACGCTGTCAGGCGCAGCTATCACGTCAGCTGCCAGTCACTTGCCGGACAACCTTGCGAAGGCAAAGCTGTCAGTCCTGATCTCTCTTTGCATTGCCGGACTCATGGTACCTCTTTCCAGCGTATACAGCCGCATCACATATGGGACCGGCATTGTCGAACTGGTCACGCGTTATGACGAGGTCAAGCCGTTCTCCATCCGCCTCGAAGTTGAATTGAAAGTCCACGGTGAACCCGTCAATTTCACACGTACCGTTGAATGCCAGCGCCCGGTCACCAATCGGGAGATTGGTGAAGCCGGAAAGCGCCACCTCCCTCGCGACTACAGCTTCCCCAGCCTCAAGAGCTTTGGGCAGACATTCTCCGATGGGTCCGGTGTATTCGTCGTCACGCCAGATGGGTGCGAGCGGGTTCGGCAGAAGAAATCGATACTGCCTCCAGGCTATGAACCGTTGATTGGCTGGACGCCCGACGCGGCACGGCTGGACAGCTTCGATCTCTATGTGGACGGAACCGCACTCCGCCGTCCGAATGGAGAAATCAGTTTCAATCGCATGTCCGCGACGATGGCGCCCGATTACACCACTGCAGACAAACCAGATGCCTTCGCCGCATTGGGCTGGGAATACATCTGGACAACAGGCACCGAGTATGGCGCCTACTTCGCACTCAAACTTCCAGAAGAACTTTGGAAGCAGCATGCGCGCACTGCCAGTTCTCTTTCGGGACAGAAAACCTATGGTTTCGCACTTCCCGATTCAGACATGCGCGACACCAAAGGTTGGAATGTCTACAGCGATCTGCACTCTGATATTCGCGGTGTCCATATTTCGCGGAACGGCGCGGGCATTCCGAGGGAACCAAAAATTGAATCTGGAGATAACCTATTGGTGACCGCAGGAACGATTGTGCCGCTGCGCCGCGATGGTAGCGGCTGGCGGCTTTATCCGGATGAAGCAGGCATCATCACATTTTACCGAGGTCTCCCGACATCGCTCGCGCATGTCGCGTTGCCAGACCGGATCGCTCTCGATAATGCCGTGGCGATCCGGCAAGAGAACCAACCCGGGAGATACGTCTTCGAACCGGGCACCCAAACACTCTTCGCCGTCGGACACCACCACTTCCAGATGGCGAAACCGGGGAGCGTCTTTGCTTCGCGCTGAAGCCTGTTAGAGCACGACGCCATTGCGCTGGGCGAATTCCATCAGCTCGGGGCGGATGGTGTGGAGCGGGCTGTTCAGCAGCGGTTGCATGAAGGCCCAGAGCTTTGTCTGGTCGAGCGAGCGCACCATGGCCTTCACCGGGCC
>JANLTS010000444.1:0-10014 GCA_031363045.1 Hyphomicrobiales bacterium | reverse complement strand
AGCCCCGCCATCGAGACCAATCGGATGTCCGCCCAGTCTGCAAGCCGGTTCTGGCGTTGGTTGGTGACGGAAACAACCGCGGCTGGCCTGATGCCCGGCAGTTTCGTCAGTTCGACAATCTCCCCGCTTTCGCCAGACTGGGAGACGGCAATCATCAGGCTGCGGCGGCTGATCATGTCCGGTGTCTGCTGCACCAACTCCGAGGTATCGATCAGGCACACCGGCACCGGCAGCGATTGCGACAGTTGCAGATAGAGCGGATAGGATCCGTGGAGGGAACCACCCATGCCGGTCAACAACACACGGTCAAAATCACCATCGTGCAAGCGTGATGCGAGTTCGTGCAGATCAACAGCAATCTCTTTGTCCGGCCCGCGCGCCAACGCCAGGAGCATGGCCGGCTGTTCCAGGATCTCATCAAGGTATGAGGCTGTCATGTCTGAACTCGTCCGTTGTGTTGATCGGGAAAGCAAAGTGCCGCGGCACCGACGAGACCAGCCTTGCCCCCGAGCGTCGCCTGAAGGATAGTGGTCTTGGAGGCGTAGTCTGTCATCGCAAGGCGCGAGACTGACGTTCTGATGGGGTCGAGGAGGTCTTTACCCGCCGCACTCACACCACCGGCAAAAGCGATGCAGTCCGGAGCGAAGATATGCATCCATGTCACAACTGCTGCACCGATATTCTGCGCGGCCTCTTCGACAATATGGACACACGCAATGTCACCGGCGCGGGCACCTGCAAAAAGGCCTTCGAGGCCTTCGCCATGTCTCACGCCACCCAATGCACCGTAGCGCTCCTGCAAGGCCAAGGCAGAGGCGACGGACTCGAGGCACCCATGGCAGCCTTGCCGGCATGACCGTGTGCCCTTTGGATCGACAATAACGTGACCTATGTCGCCCATGGTACCATTGGCCGTGTGAACGGGCCGGCCATTCTCGATGAATCCGACACCAATGCCCGTCCCAAGTGCAACTGTCAGAAACCTTCTGCTGCCCTGCCCCACGCCGTAGCGGTGTTCAGCAAGCGCAGCCAATGTAGCATCATTCTCGATGAAAACCCGGGCAGCAGTCTTGTTGCTGATATACTCAACAATCGGGAAACCATCGAGGGCTGGCACATTGCCCAGCCGTGTCATTCCCAAGTCGAAATCAATATGCCCCGGCAACCCGATGCCAACGCCGCAGATGTTGTCGGAGCCAACGGATTTCTGCAATCGCTCGGCCGTTGCAAGATAGCGATCGATAAGATCCGAAGCCGGCAACTTGGGATCGCTTGCCACCACGTCTTCCGCAAGCACCTGCCCTTCAGGCGTTACGATGCCGATCTTGGCCGAGCCGCCGCCGATATCAATGCCCAGAGCTGTTAGGGACAGTGACATGGATGCCGCTCAAGAAATCTTGTGACGCCGGACAGTTAGTGCAAAGCCGTCTCCGCGATAAATTGCCCGGACATATTCCAGCACCTCGTCGTGCTCACTTGACGTCACGCGCCAGGCCACAACAACGGGAGCACCAATTTTGATTCCGAGATGCTTGGCAACAGCCTCTTCGGCAACATCCGGTTCAATTGCCGCATCGGCCCAGGCCGGTTCATAGCCCCACTGCCCCCGCATGGTCGCGTAGAGTGAGCCGCTTTCCACATCGGCCTTGTCGATGCCGGGATAGGCCTCAACGTCGAGATAGGTTTCCTCGAATGCCACTGGCCGCCCATCGACACAGCGCACCCGCGTCAAACAGTGGTAACCCTTGTTCTTGGCCGGAACCTTCGCGAGGTGGCGCTTCATGTCGGCCGGCAACGTTGCAACTTTCACAAAGTCAATGAAGCGCGAACTCGGCTTCGACCCCGCATTCTCCACTTCGGATGTGAAGCTGCCAAACCCGGTGACGCCCACAATATGTTGCGAACGGGCATAGGACCCACGGCCCTTTTCGCGGTAGATCAGTCCCTTCCGGTGAAGTTCATCGAGGGCCTGGCGCACCGTGACCCTGGACACCTTGAATTCCGCCGCCAGTTCATTTTCTGACGGCAATGCAGTCTTCACGCGACCCAGCAAGTTCCGCTGCATGTCGCGTTCCAGGTGCTCGGCAACCTGGCGATAAACTGGAAGCGGACTGGCTCGCTGTATGAAGCGCCTCGTCTTGCCGTCAGATTGTGCCTGCACGGTGCATCTCCCTGTGATCCATGACGTGATGTATTCTTGTCTTAACAAGTTGTCAAGCAAAGTGACAAAACGCTCCGCTGAGGCAACATCGAAAATCTAGTGGCGCGGGCTTCCGTGACACCCGTTGACCCGACGGTTGCAGCCGCCTTGAACAAGGCGGTGGATGTCAGGATTATTGGCAAGGGCAGCACGAAATGCACCGAGGAGCTGGGCATCAGCGTCGCCGAGGACTTGCTGACGGCCAATGCCAATCTGAAATCGATCTATGCGGCCTGCGGCCCGCCTGCCGCCGGCGCGGCCCAGGCAATCAAGATCGCCGGTATCTCGTCGGAAGACATCGTCCTGGCAGGTTTGACTTCTGCTGCGGCGAGAAGGAAGCCCTTGAACCCGCGATTGAGGACGCCACGGTCGCCCAGTTTCCGACCAAGATGTCGGAACTCGGCTTTGACGCCATGGTCAAGGCCATCAAGGGACAAAAAGTGGAATCGCTCATCGATTCCGGCGCTGCTCTTGTGACCAAAGAAAATATGGCGGAGTTTAACTAACGCTATAAGAACAACGGTGGAGCCGGTCTATTGACCGGCTCCACCCCTTGATTTCCCAACAGAGGCGGGTCCCCTTCGTGAACTCCATTGATGCACTCGTTTGCACGTCCCCCGGCCAGTTGAGGATAGAACAGCGGCCCGCCCCGCAAGTGGGGCCGGGTGAGGCCCTGGTGAGGCCCCGGCGCATCGGCATTTGCGGCACGGACTATCACATCCTGGAGGGCAAACACCCGTTTCTCCAATACCCGCGCGTCATGGGCCATGAACTGGCAGTCGAGGTCGTTACGGCGCCAGCTGCCTCCGGATTTTCAGCTGGGGATGTTTGCGTCGTTAACCCGTACCTCTCCTGCGGCCATTGTCATGCCTGCAGCAAGGGCAAGCCCAATTGCTGTACCAAGATATCCGTGCTCGGCGTGCACCAGGATGGCGGTATGCAACAGCTCATCACCATTCCGGCTGCAAATCTGATAAAGTCCGACGGCCTGACGGCTGACGAGTGCGCCACTGTTGAGTTTCTTGCGATCGGCGCCCATGCGGTGCGGCGCGGAATGGTATCGAAGGAGGACCGGGTAGCGGTCGTTGGCGCCGGGCCAATCGGTCTTGGTGCTGCGCTCTTCGCTAGCCTTACAGGAGCCAAGGTTGCCGTTCTGGACCGCGATCCCGAGCGCGTTTCGGCAGCCAATTCCATTTCGGGCGCAGAACCCATCGTGACCGAAGACGGCTACCTGAAAAAAGTAGCAAGTTTCACCAATGACAATGCATTCGACGTGGTATTCGATGCCACGGGCAATGCCTCAGCCATGCAGGCCGGTTTCGATCTGGTCGCCCATGGCGGGCGCTATGTGCTTGTCAGTGTCGTGAAGGACAGTATCACGTTCGCTGATCCGGATTTCCACCGCAAGGAAATGTCGTTGTTTGGCAGCCGCAACGCAACGTCCGAGGATTTCGAAAGGGTGATGGGCGCAATTCGCGGCCGCAAGGTTCCGATCGACAAGATCATCACCCACCGTACAAGCCTGACCGAAGCTGTGAACAGGTTGCCGCAATGGGCGCAGCAGAAATCCGGCCTCATCAAGGCCCTGATCGAAATTGACTGAACAACCCACAATTCGCAAACTTTCCAACGCAACTGCCGCCCAACTGCTACCTTATGACAGGGCGCGGGTGACGGCGGGCATCGTCCATCTCGGCATCGGGGCCTTCTGCCGGTCGCACTTATTGGAGTATGTGGACAACCTGCTTGGCCATGACCCAAGTTGGGGCGTCATTGGAGCCTCGCTCAAGCGGCCGGACACCCGCAATGCCCTCGCACCGCAGGATTTTCTCTACACACTGGTGGAGCGGAGCCGCAGCAAGACGGCCACAAGGGTCATCGGAAGCCTGCTTGACGTGCTCGATGCGACCACGCAAAGAGGCGAGCTGATCGCGGCGATGGCCGATCCCATCATTCGCATTGTCTCCCTGACGATCACCGAAAAAGGCTATTGCCACGATCCTGCAACAGGCGAACTTGATGCTGTGCATCCTGACATCCGCCATGATCTGGCCCATCCTGATAACCCGATGTCGGCGCCCGGCCTCATCGTCAAGGCACTGGAACTGAGGCGCGATGCCGGCATTCCGTCGTTCACAGTTCTGTGTTGCGACAATCTTCCTTCCAACGGCGAAACCGCGGCACGGGTCGTTCAGGGTTATGCCCGGCTCTACAACCCGTTGCTTGCGGAATACATCGCGCAGAACTTGGCATTCCCCCCGACCATGGTTGATCGCATCGTTCCCGCGACGACTGAGGAAGACCGGCAATTGGTGCGGTCAATCACTGGCCTCGACGATGTCTGGCCAGTGGTGACCGAGCCTTTCACGCAATGGGTCATCGAAGATCTTTTCACCGCCGGCCGGCCGCGTTTCGAGGATGTTGGCGTTGAAATGGTCGCCGACGTGAAGCCGTTCGAGCATATGAAGCTCCGCATGCTCAATGGCAGTCACTCGACCCTCGCCTATCTCGGCTATCTGAGCGGCTATCAATATGTCAGCGATGTTATTGCCAACCCGCATTTTCACGCGCTGATCCACGGCCTGATGACAGAAGAAGTCATGTCGACACTGCCTATGAACGCAGGCAACCTTGCTATCTATCGCGACGCACTGATCGAACGGTTTGCCAACCCGGCGTTGAAACACCGAACCTGGCAGATTGCCATGGACGGCTCCCAGAAACTGCCCCAGCGCTTGCTCGGCACGATCCGTGATCGCCTGCAGAAAGGGGAGAGCGTGAACCGCGCGGCTCTCGGCGTGGCAGCATGGATGCGCTATGTGACGGGCATTGATGAAAGCGGCAAGGAGATCGATGTCAAGGATCCGCTCGGGGCGAGTCTCCGTCAAATTGCAAACAAAGCAGAAAAAACCCTGCTAGGTTGGTCGATGGGCTTCTCGCCGTAAAGGAGATATATGGCAGTGACTTGCCCCAGCACGATGGCCTCCGTGCCGTGCTCTGCGACCACGTGCGATCCTTGTTTGAAGTGGGAGCATTGCGCACGGTGCAAAGACTGGTCGAGCCTGGGCGCTGAGCAGCTTCGCAAGTCTCGCCCAGGCCCATTAAGTCAGTAGTTTGTATAGAGACCCAATCCGCGCTGCAAAGCCGACGTCAGATGGGCTTGGATAGCTGCCACGGCTGCCTCTGGATCGCGCGCCTTGCAAGCCCTGACGACCTGCATATGTTCGCGCAATGAATGCAGCGCGAGAGGTGCCGTGACTTTTCGATCCAGCCTGATCAAGCGAACGTAATTGTGCAACCGTTTGTAGGCACTTTCGATCAGCGGGTTGGACAAGCTGCGGATCATTGAATGATGCAGCAAAGTCTCGAGTTCCTCCAGTTCGGCCCTACTGTGTTCCGTTAGCCCGTCACGCTGAATCTCTTCAATCGCCGAGAGGTGCCGCCGCTCCAGCACCTCCAACTCGGCGTCATCGGCGGTTTGCGCGTACACGGCAGCGGCCGCACGTTCCAGAATGTGGCGGTACTGGTAGGTTGACCTGGTCAATTCCAAACCGGGTCTCACAAACTGAATGCCGGAGCGCGGGTGAATGATGACGATACCCTCGGCTTCGAGCAGTTTGAGAGCATCGCGGATCGGGGCAACGGGAACCCCGATCATCTTTACCAAATCGCTTTGCGACAGAAAGGCTCCGGCGGGAATTTTCCGCTCAAACAGCGTCTCCAGTATGCGGGTATAGGCTCGATCGCCAAGCCGTTGCCCCACCTTCCTGGTCCTGCCTTCCCCCCTCCCTTTTCGCGCCACCACTTGCTTCGCCTCCCGAATTGAAATATTAAACATACACACTGATATATCAGATACGCGAGATACCCAATGCGCATCGCCGACTATCGCATTACACGTTTTCAGTTCCCCCGTGACCGGACCATTGGCGACAGTCAGGTGCGCATCGATTCCGTGAACATTGCAGCGCTCTAACTTGTTGACGACAACGGGCTGGTTGGATTGGGATTTGCCCAGAACCTGTTTCACCCGCCGCCAAACCAGAAGGAGATTGTTCACGTTTTCGAAGAGGAGGTCTGGCCCGGCCTGGTCGGTCAGCCGCCATTGGCACTCGCGCATCGTGTCAAGCGGCCACGCGGCGGAAATCTGCGCACCACCAGTCTGCCCTTCCACGAGGCGCTGCAGGTCGCGCTCTGGGATCTGTGCGCCAAGCAGGTGGGACTTCCTCTGCACAAACTTCTCGGGAGTGCCCGTGACCAGGTGAAAGCCTATGCATCGGGTCTGGACTTTCATCTGTCCGACGATGAATTCCAGGCATTCTTCGCCAATGCTGACGCCATGGGCTACCGCGCCTTCAAGATCAAGGTTGGACATCCCGACTTCGACTGGGACTTGTCGCGACTGGAATTGCTCAGCAAAACCGTCAGACCGGGCGCATCGGTTATGATCGACGCGAACGAGGCCTGGGGAGCCAAGGAAGCGCTTGTAAAGCTTGAGAAAATCAAGAGCCTTGGCCATGAGATCCTGTGGGTCGAGGACCCCATTCTTCGCTTCGACTTCGAAGGCCTGCGCTTGCTCAAAGCAGCAACCCCCTGGATCATGATCAATTCAGGTGAGTATCTCGATGCCGCCGGCAAGCGCCAGCTTATGCAGGCGGGCGCGACCGACATGCTCAACGTTCACGGCCAGGTGACGGACGTGATGCGGATCGGTTGGCTGGCCGCCGAACTCGGTATACCCGTAACGCTCGGCAACACATTTCTCGAGTTTGGCGTGCACATGGCCTGCGCGCTGCCGGAAGTCGAGTGGCTCGAATATTCCTTTCAGAATCTGGAACATCTGGTCGATGAACCTATGCTGATCCTCAATGGGTGAATCCACGCGCCAGAGCGCCCGGGTCATGGTCTGGTTCTGTCCGAAACGGCGCGCAGGGACTGGGCCCGGCCGGAGGTTCTGCCGGGTGACCGGCTTGGCGAGGTGCCAGTCAACCGCCGGACCGCGCCGGAGCCGTCGCTGCAATCCAAGCTGGCCTGATGTTGGCTGCGCGCGGAATGCTGCCAGGGGGCCGCGCCAGCGCGACGCGAAGCAGAGGTTGCGGTTCGTATCCGGAGGCTCTGGGAAGGCAATTATGCGAAATCTACCATACTGTTTCGACTTGTGAAATATCACATCATATGTTTAATATGTCAGAGAGCCGCTACCTGAGTGCCTGTCGCCCAGCGCGGCAGCGGCCGGTGGATCATTCCCAAGGGCAACCCGATCGACGGCCTTGAACCTCATGAAGTGGCGGCGCAGGAAGCTCGTGAAGAGGCTGGGCTCGTTGGCCAGATGGAACTACAGAGCATCGGCACATTCGAGTTCAACCGCAATCGTGGTGGACGCGAGACAACGTGCTCGGTCGCGGTCTATGTGCTCA
This sequence comes from Hyphomicrobiales bacterium, assembly GCA_031363045.1. GTDB lineage: Bacteria > Pseudomonadota > Alphaproteobacteria > Rhizobiales > Aestuariivirgaceae > Aestuariivirga. The sequence continues at coordinate 2,397 of JANLTS010000444.1, read as the reverse complement.
AAGCCGAAAAGCAACTTCGCAAGTGGGCGGAAAGAGACCAGCGTTCAGTGCGCCGCTGCAGTCTCAAGAAAGCGCTTTCGCTGGTATGTTCTCCTGGCCTCGCCGAGATCATGCGGCATTATGTTGAACTTGATCAGGCGCTGCAATCAGAACGCCAGGCCCTGCTTTCAGCCTAGGATTGTTACTCGGCCGCAAGGATGGATGGGCTCGTTTCTGTTGTTTCCGCCAAAAGGCGTTCGCCGGCCAAACGCCGACCGGTTTTCGAGTCAAACAATTGCACTTGAGCAGGATCGACACTGATTGCGAGCGTGGGCTGCACCTGGTCATACCGAAATCCTGACGCGAGTGCGATCACCGGGCTGCCGCCAAGTTCCGCATGCAGCAAACGCGACGCACCCAATTCCTCCGTGAACTGCAGAACTGCCTTGATGCCATAGCCAGCCGGGCCGAGTTGAACCGCTTCGGCGCGGAACCCGGCCAACACGTCGACTGCATCCACGTCGGGCCAGCGTTCACGATCATAACTGAGCGTCTGGCCATCCGTGAGGACGATCAGGCCACGGGCCGGGTCGGCAACGCCCGCCAGCAAGTTCAGTCCCGGTGTCCCGACGAAGGCTGCGACATAGACGGACTGCGGCTGGTGATAGATTTCGTATGGCGTGCCCACTTGTTCGACGGCGCCCTTGTTCATCACCACGATACGATCGGCCAGCGTCATGGCTTCGACCTGGTCATGGGTGACGAACAGCGTCGTCGTGCCGAGTTTCTGGTGCAGCTTGCGGATTTCGACGCGCATGGCGACGCGCAGCCTGGCGTCGAGATTTGACAGCGGCTCGTCGTAAAGGAAGACCTTCGGCTCGCGGATCATGGCACGGCCCATGGCGACGCGTTGGCGCTGGCCGCCGGAAAGCTGGCCCGGCTTGCGGGACAAAAATTCGCCGAGCCCCAGCGAATCGGCGACCACCTGCACTTTCGCCAGACGCTGGCGTTTCGAGAGCCCGGCCACTCTTAGCGAGTAGCCGATGTTTTCGCCAACCGACATGTGCGGATAAAGTGCATAGTTCTGGAATACCATGGCACAGCCGCGTTCGCGTGGCTCAAGCTTGTTGACGACCCTGCCGCCAATGGCGATATCTCCAGCCGTGATCTGCTCCAGGCCCGCCACCATTCGCAACAGCGTGGACTTTCCGCAGCCCGAGGGACCGAGGAACACCATGAATTCGCCCTGCCGCACTTCGAGATCGACGCCGTGCACGACTTCGTTCTTGCCGTAGGATTTCCGCACCTTCCGGAAGGATATGTTGGACATCGAGGGCTCCGTCACTTGTCGGTTGAAATCAGGCCGCGGACGAACCAGCGTTGCAGCAATACGGTGACGATGACCGGTGGCGCCAGAACAATCAGATTGGCGGCCATGGCGATGTTCCACACCGGCGGCTCTCCGAACATCGGTCCCGGCACGATCTTTTGTAATTGCATGGTGGCAGTCGCGAAGTTCTTGTGGTCGGTGATGATGAGCAACGGCCAGAGATATTGGTTCCACGACCACACGAAGAGAATAGTCGCCAATGCCGCCATGTTGGTCTTGGACAGCGGCATCAGGATCTGCAGGAAGAACCGCATTGGACCGGCACCATCCATCTTGGCGGCCTCGGTCAGATCGTCAGGCACGGTGAGGAAGAACTGCCGGTACAGAAACGTGCCGGTGGCGGTGGCGACGAGCGGAAGAATGAGGCCCTGGTAGCTGTTGAGCAGGTTCCATTCCGGCAGGCCCACTTCAAGTCCGAAAAAACTCAACGTGCTGCGAAGCGGCCGCAACACGTCGGCTGCCACCGCATACGTGGGCACAATCCGCACTTCGAGGGGCAACATGAGCGTGACGAAGATGATCCAGAAGACCAGCATGCGGGCGCGGTAGTTGAAATAGACGATCGAAAATGCCGACAGCGCCGCCAACACGATCTTGCCCGCCGTCACGCCAAAGGCGACGATGAAGGAGTTGAGCATCACGCGGTCGAAATTGCCCTTGTCCCATGCAAGGCTGAGGTTTTCAAAGAGATGGCCACCGGGCCATAGCGGCATGGGCAACTGGTTCACGGTGTGAAAGTCGTGGCTGGCCGCGACGAATACGATCCACAGCGGCACCAGCAGGCAGATGAGCCCGAACAGCAGGATCAGATGGGTGAAGAAATCCAGGATGGGTGTCCGCTCGATCATCACCGTTCCTCTTCAACTATAGTGAATGCGCCGCTCGACGTAGCGGAATTGCACGAGCGTCAGGGCGATCACCAGAAGCATGAGAACGATCGATTGCGCCGCGGCGAGCGAATAATCCTTCGAGACAAAACCATCGAAATAGATTTTGTAGACCATGAGTTCGGTGGCCCGCGCCGGTCC
>JANLTS010000435.1:0-3145 GCA_031363045.1 Hyphomicrobiales bacterium | reverse complement strand
CGATGCGAAGCCGTCAACGGCTCGGGGGCCCCGAGAAGCAAGTTCAGCCCTTTGCCGTCTTGCGCGACCACGGCGGCTTGATGGCCATCAGCCGTTGAAGACCAGGGTTGGCGGCGGGCGGCGCGTTGAGCAGCTTCACGAACTGACGGAACTTCGCGGCGTCCAGGCGGAAGAACACCTGGTCCAGCAGCACGGCCTGCGCCCGCTCGCACGCGGCCTCGAGCATGAAGTCCGAGCGGTTCTTGCCAAGCAGTCGAGCCGCTTGGTCGATGATGTCCCGCTGCTCGGGTCGTGTACGCAGATTGATGGCGGCATCACGCATGGTCTCGGTTCCTGTCAGCTATACAACGGCTACACGGATGGTAGGAGGGTGTGTAGCTGTTGTCAATACAGCTCTTGATGGGTGTCGGGAGTCAATTGACCTGCCCTGGTTCGTCGTGCTCATTCACTACTCGCAGGCCCCCGCAGCAGGCAGGCTTGCACCGCACGTACCTTGTGTGGTACACATGGCGTATTAGTGAGGCATGACCAAAGACGCAGCACAAAAGACGCCGCTGGTTTTCTATCGAAGCAGCGGCGGGAAGGAGCCGGTACGCGATTGGCTCAAGGCATTGGACGCACCGGATCGGCTGGCGGTCGGCCAGGACTTGATGCGGGCGCAGTGGCGCTGGCCCGTGGGCATGCCCTTGTGCCGATCGATGGGGCAGGGGCTGTGGGAGATACGCACGGAGTTGCCCAGCAAGCGCATCGCCCGCGTTTTGCTGTGTCTCGATGAAGGCACCCTGGTCGCGCTGCACGCCTTCATCAAGAAAACGCAGAAGACGCCCGACGACGAACTGGCATTGGCGCGCAAGCGCCGCAAGGAGATGAAATCATGAGCAAGCGACATCATGGAACGCGCCTCGACAGCTTTCTCGAGGAAGAAGGCATCTTCGAGGAAACCCAAGTGCTCGCCATCAAGGAGGTCGTCGTCTGGCAATTGACCGCGGCGATGGAAAAGCAGTCGCTGAGCAAGGCGCGGCTGGCCACCCTGCTGAAGACCAGCCGGTCGCAGGTGGACCGCTTGTTCGACCCCACGCGCGACGTGACCCTCTCGACCCTGCAGCGCGCCGCCGCCCTGGTCGGCCGCAAAGTGCAGATTGAATTGGTGTGATGTGTGCTGCGGCTGCTCGGCCTGAAGCGGGCTTGAGACAATCGTGAGCACAAGAGCGCCGTCATGTTCGTGACGGCGCCGCATTTCGCAGCCTCTCGGCAATCGCGTCGGTCTCAGAAACGGAAATTTCTTTGACCCGGCCCCAGTTGGTTCCACCATCCTTCAACGTACCCGCGACATGAAAGTGAAGATGTCTGATTGCTTGTCCCGCTGGTACGCCGTTGTTCTGCCAAACCGCGATCCCGGGCTTTGAATAGGCGCAATCAATTGCCTTGGCTGCCTCGCGCACCGCTATCGCAACCGCGGACGCCTCAGCGTCTGTGAGTTCGAGAATGGTCGTCACATGACGCAGAGGTACGACGAGCAAATGAGGCTCACCTCTCTGCTCACGCGTCACCAGGGTGGCGGTCTCCGCGGTGCGAGACAGAACGGTGTAGGGCCGCTTGCTACCTAGGTAAGCACAGAACGCACATCCGTCGTTCTCTGGGAGAACAATGCTCGTCCGGTTGCTCACGACGCACGCATCGACGACAGAAAGGACTGCAACTCCAGCCGGTCGAGCTTCTTGTAGTCCTCTGGCAGAACAACGATCCTGAGTTCGTCGCAGACCTTTTGGCCGCGCGAGGCAATCATGAACGACAGTACGGTGAAGCGGATCGCGTCTTGGGCCGGTAGGAGGCTTGACAGTCGGGCCAACCCTCCGCCAAAGACCGGCACCGACACTGTCCCTCCATTGCCTCGCGCCGAAACCTCTTCCCAAAGTGCCAAAAGGCCCTTCCACAACTTATCCGGCGTTGATCCAGCTTTGTTTTGTGGGTCCATTTCGGTGTAGGCCAAAAAGAAAACCAACCGGGCACCGTGCTTGAGTGTTGCGATCGTGCCAACACCGTACCTTGCCTGCTTTCCAGGCTTTGCGACAGCGCCCATCACGTGCTTGTTAGAGAGTGCAGCGCCCAGCTGCGCGTCAAGCTCTTTTAGGTCTCCGCCGAACAAGGTAGCGAGTGCCTGGCCCTGCAGGCTGTTCTTCGCGATGATCACCGGAGTCTCGGTGTCGAACGTGTCATTGGTCCCGATGACCAGATGCCCTTTCTCATCGAAAATGTTGCCCTTGGTGATCGATATCTTGGTCCTTGGCGCGTCGTACGCTTCAGCAATGGGTCTCGGCCACGACCACGCCAATCCGCCAAAGATCGCCATCGCGGCAACCATGATCAACACCGAGGAGCCCTGGAAAGCAGTGACCGTCGGGTTGATGACGTTGTTCGTTTGCAGGATTGTCGATATGCAGCCGAAGATCGCAAACGACCGCGTCAAAAAATGGCGCCAGAAGCGCCATGTCCGCATGTCCTGAAACATCAACATTTACAGACCAAGATCTGCGTAGACCTTTGAGGGATAGAGGTGTGGACCCTTCTTCGTGCTGGATGCGAACGACTCTGCGTAGTTGTCCAGCGCATGCATGATGATCTTCGGCTGGAATGACACCGACACCGAGTAGTAGTTGGAGAGCGGTGTTGGAATGAATGCGTGGTTAACTCCTCTGTCGCCGTCTAGATTTGCGACGATGACCGGCAGCTTGAATTCGAGAGCAACCCCGACCTCGTGCGCCAAGAATGAGTTGCCGTCGCCGCCTTTTCTCTTGCCATCCTTGCTGCCTAGGAAAACGATCTGCTTTGCGTTCTTCAAGCGCTCGCGCAAGTTGCGCTTGATAGTTTCCGGTTTGCTGTCATCCCTAGAGATATACAGGTCGTGCGCATCGTAGAAGTTGAAGTCGATGTGCTGGTTCTCCCGCCACGCTTCCATCAAGCGGTAGCGGCCAATGTCTTCACTTGCGAAGGCAACGTAGGTCTTTGAATCGCCCCGGTTTTTGAGGAGGCTCCTTCGATTGAGAATGGAGTCAACATGAGGAAGTCCCCGAAGTTTTCCCCCGAGGTCGTTGAGCGTGCTGTGCGCATGGTGTTCGACGCCAAGGACCAGTACCCGTCGCAATGG
>JANLTS010000366.1:0-17335 GCA_031363045.1 Hyphomicrobiales bacterium | reverse complement strand
CAACAACACGCTCACGCAGATCGTTCGACAAAGGGTGCGGCATGGCAAATCACCTCCGCAAACCTTGAATCACATCGCAACTGATTTGCGAATCCCAATTCGATTCAACCTGACAGCGCGACGCTCTAGTGCCCCCGCGCCGGCGCATCACCGCGTCGAGCCCCATTGCGTACCTTTACGCATGGTCGGGCAGACGACGCTGTCACTTTCGCGCTGACAATCGCGCCTTCAGGCGCGAAAGCGATTCCGGTGTGATGCCAAGATAAGATGCGAGGTGCCGTTGCGGCACTTGCATGATCCCACTAGGGAAGGTCCGCCTCAACGCGGCATAACGCTGTTCTGGGGTTTGGGTGAGGAACGCAATTTCACGATCCTCCTTTCGCACATAAAGCCATTCCGCCAGTTTGCGCCCCAGCTTTTGCCATTCGGCGTTCGCATCATAGAGCGCGGTCAGGCGCCTGAACGACCAGATCGACACGACGCAGTCGGTAACCGCAGTGATCCCGACCCGCGCAGGTTGCCCGCTCACCGCGCTCCCGAAAGACGCAGCGAACGTCGGACCCGCGGTAAAATCCTTGGTCACGTCGTCTCCACTTTCGGGAAGCACCAACATGTACCGAATTATGCCACTGTGAACGAAGTAAAGCGGGTGCGTGGTATCACCCATTTCCACCAGAAAATCGCCGCGTGCGACCAGCGATGTTCGTGCTCCGGCCGCGAAATCCCGTACTTGCTCTGCCGGGGGGAAGGCATACCGCGCGATATAGTCTGCGATTTCGTCTGCCGGCCTGCCGATCATTGAAAACCCGGAATCTTGTTATCCAACGTCAAGAGCGAATGCCGCCTTGTGCAGTAAAGTCCTTCCACAATCAACTCTCAGGCGCGGTGAGGCAAGGAATGACAACGATACCCAATACACCATTGAAAGTCGTTCAAAAAGTATCGCGCGGTAGCGCGCCCATCCTAAAAAGCGCCTGGTCGCCCTTGTCAATCAACGCTCGCCAAGGCACGGCAGCGTCGCCCCTGACCATCACACGAGTCACCCATGCCTGCGTCCTGATCCAATGGCAGGACGGGGCACTGCTGACCGATCCCTGGTTTTCGGAAAAGCCGCTTTACCACCATGGCGAAAGCCTGCCCTTCGATACGTTGGGCTTGCCCGACCTGACTGCAGTCCTGTCGAGCATGAACCACTATGACCATTTCGACGTCAAAGCGTTCGGCGCATATCGAGACCTTTCCGTCCCTTTCGTCACGATCAAGGGAAGCCGACAGGCTGAGACGGCAAGGAAGGCGGGCTTCTTGGACGTTCGTGACCTTGCGGCAGAGCGATCAATCACCATCGGCGGTGCAACGCTGCATGCGATTGCGGCGAACGCATTCGCGCCGAACACATTCCGCTATGAGCAGAGCTATGTCATCGAGATTGCCGGTCGCACGATCCTGTTCTGCTCGCATTTCCTAAAGGATGAACCGCTTGCGCGAGTGAAAGCGCAGTTTCCGAAAATTGATCTGGCTCTGCTGGGCATCAACGGGCTGCGGATCAAGCCGCTGCTCGGTCGTCAGATGAGCATGGACCCGGCCGATGCAGCACGGGTCTGTGCCCTGCTCGACATCTCGATCTGCGTGCCAATTCACTACGCGTTCAACGGCGGTTGGTTCTCGTCGACCTTCCTTTTGTCGCACAAGGGTACGCCAGAGCAGTTCTGCGAAGCCGCCAGACGTCAGTCGCCGTCCACCAATGTGGTCACCCTCAGCCCCGGTCAACCGCTGACGATCATGTGAACAGTGCGCAGCCTGCCGCCGACCCCGGTCGCTGCAAAAGGGGAGGATTCTGTCATGATAGCCAAGTGAAGGATGTCTGAAGACCGACCGCTTTGACCCGTATTGCTAACATCTACTGCCCAAAATTGCTGCGAGTAGGACGAATGGCCGGTACCCGGAGACTGGGCTGGACTGCCCAACCGCGGGTTAGGGCCGTCTACCTTTGTAGTGCACGCAACCGCGCCAGCGTCAGCCCGGTGGTGACCAGCGTTCCTGCTGCAAGGCCTGTCCAGACGCCCGTGATTCCGAGCCCTTGCCATGCACTCAGATAGATTGCAAGCGGTGCGCCGACAGCCCAGTGCCCGAAGATCGTATAGAGCATTGTCGCCCGGGTATCCTTGCGCCCGCGCAGCAATCCAGCTGCGGATGCTCCTGGGCCAACGACCAGTTCCATAAACCCGAGCAGGATCAACAGGCTGATTGCCAAGCTCGCAGTTGCCACGCCGGTCGGACTGCCATCAAAGAACCCATAGGCGATTGGCGCCGCCGCTGCTGTCAGGATCAGGCACAGCACTGCGCCCAGCCCAAGCGACAGAATCAGGCTGCTGGCCGTGACGGTAGCCCGGATGGCAGGCAGGCCAATCGCTTCGGCCCGTGCCATCCGCACCATCGACGCCTGCAGAATGGCCGTCGGGATCGCATAGGCGACACCCGCAATCCGCAGCGTCAGCGTATGGGCCGCGACATCCGCCGCCCCCAGCGTGGCCGCATAGATCGTTGCGGCCAGAAAGATGCCGACCTCGGCCACGGTGGCGATCCCGATCGGCAGGCCCACGCGCAACACCGCCGCCATGCCGCGCCAGTCCATCGCGGTGGAGATCCGCGCCCCGCCTGATGCGCTGTTGCGCGCAATCAGGGCGAGGATGATCAGGCTTGTCGTTGCAACGATCAGCGTCGAGACACCGGCACCTGTCGGGCCAAGTTCGGGGAACGGCCCGATGCCCGTCATCAGCACCCAGTTGCCCACCGCATTCAGCGGCAGCATAGCGAGGGTGACTTTCAGAAAGACCTTGGGCTTCTCTGCCGCCGTCAGGATGGTGCGATAAAGCGCGACCCCTAGCATCGGCACCAGGGTCAACGCCATGGCCCGCGTGTAGCCTTGGCCTGCGTCCAGAAGGGCAGGATCGAGCCCGAGGGATTTGAGCCACTCCGGGGCGGTCCAGACAATTCCGACCAGAACCACGGCCAGCAGTGCAACAGTCTCAAACCCAATCCATGCCAGCCGCGCCAGTTCGACGGGGTCTTTGCGCATCGCCGCCGCGGTGTAAAACGGGGAAAAGCCCGCCAGAACGCCCGCGCCCAGATAGAACAGGATCGAATAAAGATCGCTACCGACAGCGACCGAGGCCAGCGCTTCGGCCCCGAACATCGCCGAGACCATGGCGGTGTCGGTGATGCTCATCCCCATGTTCACAAGGGAGATCAGCATGATCGGTGCGGCAAGGCGGAGAAGGGCGCGGCCCTCTGCAAGGATAAGGTTAGGCCGGGCACGCGCGGTCAGTGCGGGTGCTGGCGCAGGAATGGCGTGCGAAGTGGACATCGGAAGACTCCAGAGGAAATTTGGCCGAGACCGGTTCTTGAACCGGCCTTCAGGTACGTGAAGGTTGAGAATTGGGGGCGGCCGGATCAGCCACCCCGAGTTGGGACTGTCAGCCCCAGTTCTGGTCATGCTCGGCATGGGTGCGCAGATAAGCGCCCGGACCGTAATGCGTGTCGTAGAACCCGGTATCCAACCGGTGCGCCTGAAGGTAGGTTTTCAGGAACACGGCAGGCACTGTGGCGGGGAACCGACCGAAGGTTGCAAACACATATTCCGCCATCAGCGTGGTAATCTCGATCGCTTCACCATCGATCTCGGCTCCACTTGACCGCATGTTCGCGTTGTCCTTGTACGGACCGCCGAGTTTGGCATCAAACGGCCCGCCTGCGCCAAACTTGCGCGCCACCACCGCCTCGACCGCCGCGCGCATATCGGCGTGGTGCGGCGGCACATGCGCCTCAAAGATGCCCGGCAGACCGGTAAAAAGCGGCAGCGGGTTGCCCGGGATCATGTCGAACTTGAACCCGAGGCCCGGCACAGCCGGATCTCCACTTGCCCCCATCACGGTGAACGGGCTGAGGCCGGTAAACATCCAGCCTCCCAGCCCCAGGGCCTGCAGCATCAGCGCACCCGCATAACAGGCGGTGCCCAGTTCTACCGATACATCCGTGATCGCGATCTGTTCGACGAAGGTCATCGGATAGGCCAAGTCCATGTTCAAACGGTGGGCATAGCGTTCGATCCCCGGGATCATCCGACTATTCACATCATCATAAATCCCGGTACCATTCTGCACGAGGTACAAGAGTAGCAGGATCACATGCTGGGCGACATCGGCCACCGGCATCACCAGGGTCGAGCCAGGCACGTTGGTGGACCAGGTGTTGTGCCCTTCCATATGCGGCATCGCGGCAGGAATGTTCAGCCGCCCATCGGCCAATTTAACGATACGGGCGCGGTGGGCATCGACCCAGGCATGCAGGTCGGTGTCATTGCCGGGTGCGGGCGTCATGTCGCGCGTCGGCAAGAAGTAAACGCCGGTGTCGTCCGTAAAGAAGAACTCCGACGTGTTGAACCCGGCGGATGACGGAAAGCTGCGACCACCGGCAGCGGTGGTGTAGTTCGGCAGCTTTGGCGCATAGCCAGGATGATGCGCGAATAGTTCCGCCCAGCCGGTGTTTCCGGCGATGGTGGATATGAGCAGCATCTGTTCCACCGGATCGAGCGCCTCTGGCGCTTGATTCGAGGTGTAGGCCAGTGGTCCGGCGGGAATGGAGGCCCCCTTGGCAAAGCGCCGCGAGCGACGGCCTTGGATCGCTTCGATCAGCGGAAAGGTTGCTGCCTCGACAAGGCCGCGGGAAATCGGGGAGTAGGAATCAAGCATGATCTTGCCTTTCTGGGTAAGGGTCTGGCCGCTGGCAAAGCCAAGGCCGGTAAGGATCGCGCCGGAGGCTGCGAGCGTGCTGCCTAGAAGCCGGCGTCGGGAGAAACGGAATGTCATGGGCTACTTCCTTTTCAGCTCGAGTAGCGCATGGCGTCGTGTAGTGAATTGATAGCCGTCTGGTCGATCTGGTCGCGCCGCAGCCCGATATCGCGCAACTGGTGGTCGCTCAGCGCTTGAAGCGCGTGCCCCGTCTGGCGCGATTGCCACCAAGTCTTCCACGAAAGTCGCAAGCGCTGCGCGGCACGCACGATATGCCCGGTCGCATTGGGGGCGGAGTGGGTTTCGGTCAGGATGGTCATTTGGTCTCTCAGTCGTTGCTACGATCTGATTGACCGCACCGGCAGAATGTCACAGCCCGCAGCAGGATCGTGAGGCACAGATTTGACGAAAACGGCTCAAATGTGCCATGCTCGCGAAATGAGCACGCCTTTTTCCCCCGCCCGCATCTCCGTCTGCCTGATCGCGGTGCCCGAAGTCGCCACCGGCGTTCTGAACGGACTTTACGAAGTGCTGTCCTTTGTAGGCTCAGGCTGGGAAATGTTGACCGGCTGGCCCCCCGGTCCCCGCCGCTTTGTGCCGCGCATCGTAGCCAGGGACCGCGCCCCGTTTCACAATCTGGTCGGCCTACCGATCACACCCGAACATGCCTTTGCCGATGTCAAACGCACCGATATCGTGATCGTGACAGACCTCGCCATCGGACGGAACGAAGACACACGCGGGCGCTGGCCCGAAGCGGCGGCATGGTTGAAACAGCAGCACGATCAGGGCGCGCTGATCTGTTCGGTCTGCACAGGGTCGATGATGCTGGCCGAAGCGGGGCTGTTGGATGGCGAGGAGGCGACTTGCCATTGGGCCGCTGTCGATCAGATCCGCGCGCAGTATCCGTCCGTCCGTCTGCGGCCAGAACGGGTGATCGTTTCAGCGGGAGCAGATCACCGGGTGGTCACGTCCGGCGCCTCCGCCTCGTGGACCGACCTGGCGCTCTACCTGGTGTCGCGTTTTTGCGGCGAGGAGGAGGCGCGCCGCACGGCCAAACTGTTCCTGTTTGGTGACCGCAGCGGTGGGCAGTTGCCCTTTGCCGCCCGCGTCAGGCCTCCGCAACATGAGGACGCATCGGTGTCAGCCGCGCAGTCCTGGATTTCCGAAAACTACGCCGCCCCAAACCCGGTGGCCGGAATGACCGAAATCTCGGGTTTAGCCAATCGCACTTTCAAGCGCCGGTTTGAGGCGACGACCGGCTACGCCCCCTTGGACTACGTTCAGTCCCTGCGGATCGAAGAAGCCAAGCAGATGCTGGAAACCAGCGATATGGCCCTTGAAGATATCGGCCCCGAGGTCGGCTATACAGAGCCCGCCGCCTTTCGCCGATTGTTCAAACGCACAACCGGCATCACTCCGCAACAGTACCGCCAACGCTTTCGCCGGATGGGGATGACGTGAGCTGCGACTTGCCATTTCATTCGTTACATCTCCACCCCCTCGGAAATCTCAAGCGCGTCTCCAAGCTCGATCCGGAGGTAGCGCACTGCGCTGTCCATCTTGGTGTGACCTAAGAGTAGCTGCACAGCTCGCAAGTTTCCGGTCTTCTTGTAGATCTGCGCGGCTCTCGTCCTGCGCATCGAATGAGTGCCATTGGTCCATCTAGTCATTGCCTGCGATGCGCATGACCGGTCAGCCCTGAAAGCTGACAGTCAGATCACGGCGCGATTGACGATGGACAAAACTCCGATGCGCGATATCACCATGCACGCTCAGGTAGGTGTCAAATACGTACGTTTTTGAAAACTCCCAAAAGACGACGCGAGTCAAAAACGGTCGTTTTTGGGAGATGCCAAAACTCAGGTCAAAACCTGGGTCAGTATCGGCTGGATGCGCCACTGCTTCAACCTATACGTGCAGTCCAGGTGTCAACCACCGCGACCAAAGCCAGCAAGACGTGGCATCGAAGCCAACCTGCGCGACAGTGCTGGCGGTGAGCATTGCCGCTCGACCCTGAAAGCTGACAGTCGGCCCGCGACGCGAATGACCCCCAGCGGAAGTCGAAGGTTGGATTGACGAAGTGGGATTTGAGGAACGTCAGTCCTATCCAGGCAATGGTAGCCAGGCTACAGGAATGACCGATGGGCCAATGCAGCGCGGTACTTAAAAAGCGGTCCGACTTGGTGTATGCCTTACGGTCTGATTGGAGAGGAATGGAGAGGCGCGTAGAAAGGGCGGCATCCTGTGGGGACGGTGGATTTGGCATGGAAAGGGGAAATTAAAAATGACTTTGCGTGTGATAGGTTTCGGCGTTGGGCGGACTGGAACTTTCTCCATGAAGCTTGCACTCGAACAATTGGGTTTTGGACCCTGCCACCATATGGAAGAGGTTGACGCGAAATCGCCGAAACAGGTCGCCCTGTGGATGTCCGCCACCCAAGGGACAGTGGATATGAAGAAGGCGTATGCAAACTTTCATTCAGCGGTGGATTGGCCCACTGCCGCATTTTGCAGCGAGCTGGCCGCAGCATTCCCCGAAGCCAAGTTCATCCTCACAGTTCGTGACCCAGAGAAATGGTATGCCAGTTTCTCCCAGACCATTGTCCCTCTGATTCAGCCCACTGAGAAGACGCCGTCCGACCTGCTCCCTTTCCTTAAAATGGTAATGGCAGTTGTAAGGAAAACCGGCTTCGTTATTCCCTCGAATAAAGAAGAAATCCTCGCTGCCTATCATCGTCATGTGAACACCGTGAAGACGACCATCCCGGTAGACCGCCTCCTCGTCTTTGACGTCAAGCAGGGCTGGGAGCCCCTTTGCCAGTTTCTCGGTGTACCTGTTCCATCGAACGAGTTTCCAAAGACCAACAACTTTAAGGACTTCTGGGACAGTGTTCAGGCAGGTTAAACTGCGTCGTTAGCTGAACGCTTATAGTTCGACCTTTGGTCATCAATCCATCCTCGTGCGCATGTCCACTTCTGGCCCATCGCGACATTGCATGGGATGAGCATGACCGCTCGACCCTGAAAGCTGACGGTCAGATCACGACGCGATTGACGCCGCACAAAAATCTGATGCACGAAGTCACCATGCTCGCTCAGGTAGTGTTCAAATACGTTCCTTTTTGAAAGGCCCAAATAAGCGAGGCGAGTCACAAACGGTCGTTTTTGCAAGGCGTCAAAACTCAGGTCAAAACCTGGGGTAAAATCTGCGCGATGCGCCGACTGTTCCATTTATAGTTGTCTCTCTAGTGCCCCTGCCACGACAAAAAAATGAGACATTGGCGTCGCTACTAGCCTGTTGTGTGCAGAGACGTTACGCTGAACTGTCAGGAAGTGGACTCAGCTTGCTTGCCCGGAACCCGGCAGAATGCTAGCGTTTACGTCATTCCAAAGGATCATCCTGGGAATGTCGGATTTGGAGGGGGTTCATGTCTGCATTCGAAAATGCCAAGAAGTTCTTTGAAGCCTGTGAAGCGCCGAAAGGGTGGAACGGGTGCAAATCATATGTCGCCGACGGCGCCTCGTTTTCGTGCCAGGCTGGGGCGCTCACCGACGTTAAGACAGTGCAGGCCTATTGCGACTGGCTGAAAGGTCTAATCGACGGCCCGCTACCGGACGGACGATATTCTCTGCATTCCAGCGCCTGGGACGCGGACACAAACACCGCTTCATTCGTAGCCACCTTCCATGCCACGCACACAGGCGCCGGGGGCCCAGTTCCGCCCACCAAAAAAGCGACCAGCACTCACTATGTCTACGCACTGAAGATGAACGGTGAGGGCAAGGTCGCGCAGATGACCAAGATCTGGAACGACGGCTACGCACTCGCCGAACTCGGCTGGGCCTGACGCCGCGCTATGGCTTTGCGGCTGACAAGGCATTGATCTTCGATGAGCCGGCATTCCCCAGATGACCCCGAGTTGAGGCGGAAAATGCTGCATTTCTGAGGTGCGCGGAAGCCCGTACGGCCACGTTCGTCTTGGCCAGCGCACCTGTCCAGGGAAGACCATGACGATGAGTACGCGCGGTAGTTCAGTTCAGGTCAAGCGCGTCCTCAGGTCGAGTAGATCGTAATCCCGTATTCACCAATCTGGCGGAAGCCGAGCGCCTCATAGGATCGTCGGGCCGCTGAGTTATCCGTGAAAAGCACCGCGCGCGTGACGCCGTCCCGAGCTGCCTCTCGAAGTACTCCTGCGACAACTGCTCGACCATATCGTCGGTTGCGATGCTCGGGCGGTGTCCAGACACCACCGATCTGGATCGCCTCGGCGGCCCGGGCGTTCCAGGTACACGATGACACAGGCTGCCCGTCCACTTCCAGGATGAAAGCCTCTCCGCGGCCTACATGCCCCGCGATTGCGTTTCTCGCGAATTCTCGTGTGCTTTCAGTATCGGGAAGTCCGGTGGACTCCATCTCGTAGTGAAAGCGCCAATCGAGCAGGAGCGCCAGGTCCTCGCTTCGCGCAATCCGGCACACCAATGACGCAGAGCCCAAGTCCGTGCCGATCATTTCGCCAATGTTCAAGGCAAAGAGGCCTTCCTTTGCACGCTTGCTGGCAGGGCGCTCGCCCAGACCACGATGCGCTTCTTCCACCTGTGAAAATGGTCCGACAACAGCGAAGAGCGTCCGCCCCGATGCTTTAACGACGGCATTCGCCAGTTCGGCCGCATGATCCGGCGCCTGCAGAAACACTGCACCTTGCCAGTCGTGCATTGCCACTCCCACGACATCCACACCATCAAACACCGCTGCGTAGGTACCCTGAAGCGGTTTGCCGTCATCCACCAGGCCGCCCTGGGCAATGAAGAAGCGGAGGTACAGGGAGCTGTCCGCGTGGCGACAAAGGAAGTCCAGGAGCGCCCCCTCGTCGCTTGGACGGGCTAGGCGAATTGTGATCCCTGGCATCGGTAAACGTCCTCTTACTTCGTCTGGACTTGATCATCTTATACGTCAGTTGGCGCTGCGCAATGCATGACTGAATATGGCCCATCGCGACACTGCCTGCGATGAGCACGACCGCTTGCCCCCGAAAGCTGACAGACAGTCCGCGACGTGATTGCCGCCCAGCTGAACTTCGGATACGTGAAGGTAACGCCCTGCTTCGATCAGAGTAGCAAGCGATATGTGAAGGCATCATGCTCGCTTAGGTAGGTGTCAAATACGTCCCTTTTTGAAAGCCCCCAAAAGTGAGGCGAGTCATAAACGGTCGTTTTTGCAGGGTGTCAAAACTCAAGTCAAAACCTGGGTAAAAGTTGGCGCGATGCACCAACACTTCAACTCAGAATTGTCTCTCTAGTGCCCCTGCCACGACCGCTCAACTCTGAAAGCTGACAGTCAGTCTGCGACGCGAATGACCCCGAGCGGAAATCGAAAAATGTTATGCTTGTGACTCGTCGCGTCGAGCTAGCTGCTCCAAACGTCTTTAATGATCCCACGGAGTACTTGGGCATCCTCCCACCGGTCGCTTAGGTCTTTGCCATCTGACCCGGAGATAGCATAAGGTTGAGGGCCAAGTTCGCAAGTAAACACAAACGATGCATTTGCATCAGCGCGCTTACGCCAACTCTTTATGCCATAGCGCCACCAGCGCTTGAAAAGGTCGACATTTTTCTTGTGCTGCGGAAACTGAATTTCAATCTGCACTTGTTCGCGACTGGCAACACGGCCATGCATCGCCCAGGCATTATCAAGAATGCGCTGTATCAGTCGATGATTATCTTCAGAAACAGGTTCAGAAAACTCACGGCCAACGAAAAAGTGCGAGAGATCGGCGAGGAACTTCATATCAGGTAACTGGTCAAGCAGATCGAGGGTGAAATAGAGATCGGTGGTCATGCGGTCTCGATGGGTTTCGATGTAAACCGGGAAATCCACCTGCTCGGCGAGTCTGGCCCAGCCCTCAAGAAGCGGAATACATTCATTGACTGTTCGCGGCCTCGCATTTGGCTGCAGATTGAGATGCTGCAGGCCTGTCTCAGTGCCAATCTCCAACACGGGTTTGAGTTCATCGATCGTCTTGGGAAAGCAGACACCTTCTGCCGCCAGGCCGCGTGTTTTGAGAACAGCTGTTATGTGTTGTGCCTGCTGCCGATTTCCCCATTCCGCGGAAACACCGTCAAACCCGGCTGCGATGATTTTTTCAAGTTTTTCATCGAGCGACAGTTCCATGCCATCAGGCTGACGCCGTTCCATCGCCCATAAAGATTGAAATACCAAGAGAGATTGCGCCATCGGAAGGACCTCACGTTTGTGTTTAACTATGCAGGTCCTTTTAGGATACAGTCAGAACTCAATCAGTCAACGAAGATCGCTAGACATTCTCAGGCGTCAAAACATCCATCGGCACTGCTATTGATGGAAGCAGATTGTTGGGTGCATGGATTACGGCATTGGACATGGCAAAAACAGCTTCGCAGGCAATTGCTTTGACAGGATTGGAAATTACGAATTTCAAAATACCATCAGTCAGGGCACTTCGCGTTGCTTCAGTGTCTTGATAGCCAATCGTTACGAGATCATGTTTTCCCCCGATTTGGCGGAGTGCTTTGATCACGCCATCAAGCCCACCTCCGGCAACATACAATGCGGCAAGTTCTGGTTCGCGGGCAAGCAACTCGTGGGTAAGTTTTTCCGCGACGTTGTTGTCTTCCCAGGTGCTGCAGGGCTCTAGGATTTCAAAGTCCGGCGCAAGTTCACGCAGATAGGCCCTGAATGCAATTTCGTTGAGTTCCTGACAGCGATAACGATGATTGCCAACAAAAATAGCAATTTTGCCCGGCCTCTTGCAAATCGTCGATATGGCCCAGCCCGCAGTTCTTCCGATTTTCCAGTTGTCACATCCGATATACCCAACACTACATTGTGCTGAAACTTCACTGAGCATCGCAAAGGTCGGAACACCTTTCTCGTGCAGTTGTTCAATTGCACGCGCGATTGCCGGATGTTGTGTCGCCACAACACCTACCACTTTGGCTCGTTTGCCCATTGCCACGATTTTTGCAGCTACAACCTCCGGCGAAAGATCGGTCAAGTAGTCGATATCGACAGTGACCTTTGCTGGATCAAAAGCGATTGCGGCGGCGCGCAGTTCGTGAGCCAGATTGTCATAAAAACCGTTGTCTTTTTGGAGCAAAAGAAAACCGAGGTGGCATGTTGGTCTAACTTCAGCAACGCGCGCGCGGATGGTTCCTTCAGCGTAAAAGCCGATTCTCTCGGCGGCTTCCAAGACCTGTTGCGCGGTGCTGGGTCTAACCCGGGCTCGACGATTGAGCACCCGATCAATCGTCGAAATTCCAACCCCCGCAGCCTTCGCCAAATCTGTTGCCGTTGGTCTTTTCATTTGACGTTTTCCTGAAGATCACCCGTCCGAACCCTATTCCAGTTTGAACGTTTTTGAAAGACTATGAACGATTCGTTATCAAGCCCTGTGGAAGGGCTACTCTTTTTGCAAGGGTTACGTAATGTGGCGTCAGGAGACTGGGGAACCATGGCTACTGTAAGTCTCAAGGACATCGTAAAAGTGTATGGTCGTCACATCGCTGTGCGCGGTGTTGACCTTGAGATTCCCGACAAATCCTTTACAGTTTTCGTCGGGCCTTCTGGCTGTGGGAAATCAACCATGCTGCGCATGATCGCGGGGCTTGAGATCATTTCCCATGGCGAGATGAGGCTCGACGGCAAAATCGTCAATGACACGCCATCAAGAGAGCGCGGCGTCGCGATGGTTTTCCAATCCTATGCACTTTACCCCCACAAGACGGTGCGGCAGAACCTCGAGTTTTCACTTAAGCTTGAAAAACTACCCTCTGACCAAATCGCCAGCCGTGTCAACAAAGCGGTAAGCTTGCTGGAGATTGAGCCTTACCTGGACCGTAAACCAGCCCAACTTTCTGGCGGTCAACGCCAGCGCGTGGCCATGGGCCGAGCTATAGTCAGGGAACCGAAAGTCTTTCTCTTCGACGAGCCGTTGTCCAATCTCGATGCCAAACTGCGCAATCAAATGCGCATTGAAATCAAGAAACTGCAGCGGCGATTGCAAGTTACAACAATCTATGTGACCCATGATCAAGTCGAAGCCATGACTCTTGCAGATGTGATTGTTGTGATGCGTGATGGCGTCATTGAACAGTCCGGCACGCCAATGCAAATCTTTGAAAGTCCTGCAAATCGGTTTGTTGGTGGGTTTATTGGCACGCCCCAAATGAATTTTTTTAGCGGAAGCGCTTCCGTGTCGAGAGGTGTTGCGAGCTTTGTCGGCGACGGGTTCAAGATTGCAATTTCCAAGTCGCGTTTTGGAACAGGCTTTGAAGAGGGTCAAAAATTAACGGCGGGATTCAGGCCAGAGGACATTGTTCCACAAGTACGAAGTAGTGATGACAAAAAGATTTCGGATTTCAAGTCCGCAATTGGTTTCACAGAAATGCTGGGAAATGAAACACTGTTGTTCTCATCCTTTGCTGGAACGGAATTCGTCAGTCGCATGGCCCAACCAAGATTTGTAGCTCAAGACGAAATCATGAAATTCAGATTCAACGTTGAAAAAATGCATCTTTTCAACCGAGAGACAGGCATGTCCATAAGGGCAACCTGAAACCAAGGAAAAATGGGAGGACGTTATGAACTTCAAGACCAAACTACTATCACTGGCGTTTGCAGGGTTTATGTCGGCTAGTGTTGTCAGTGTTTACGCTGCTGAAGTCACACTTGTTCACGACAAGGGATTTTGGGCCGAAGCACTTCAAAAAGTTGGTGATGCCGCAACCAAGGCAACGGGCGTGCCCTTGAAGCAAACCCCATATTCGCCACCTGAGCAATATAAAGCCTTCATGCAGTCATCAATCGCAGCAAACGATCCACCAGACATCTTCACGTGGTGGACGGGTGGCGTTTACGAAGAGTTGATTAAAACTGGCCAGATTGCAGAGCTCGACGATGTCTGGGCCGAGATGATCAAGAGCGGCGAGTTCTCTGAAGGTGTTCGTGACTTTTACAAAGTAGGTGATCACGTTTATGGCGTGCCGCTACATCTGTCGCGCTGGATTGTTCTTTATAACAAGGCAGACTACGCAAAGGCCGGCATTTCGGAGCCAAAGACCTGGGCTGAATTCGTTTCAAACGCCGAGAAGCTTAAGGCGGCAGGAATCACGCCTTTTGTTGCGACAACACAAGACGGTTGGCGCGGATTCATCTGGTTTGAAGAGATCATGCTGCGCACCAATCCTGAAGCTTACATGGGGCTTCATAGTGGCAAGGTTGCGTATGACAGCGAACCTGTGCGCAACGCCTTCAAGATCTGGGCTGACTGGTATGCCAAAGGCTATTTCTCAGACCCGCGCTCAACCGAAGAAGTCGCTGACTTTGCCAAAGGCAAAGGATCCATGAACCTGATTGGCGACTGGGCTATCGGGCTCGTCGAAAAGGCTGGCATGAAACCCGGTGCAGACTTCGATGCATTCATCATGCCCAATATGGATGCTGCATTGCCGTCCTCAACCATTCTGGAAGGCGGCCCTATCATGCTTTCAAAGAAGGGCATTGCCAAGCCAGAGGTTGTCAATGCGCTAAAATATTTCGTTTCGGTAGATGGTGCGAATGTATGGGCTGCTGCATCCGGCAACGCACTTGGCAATTCGAAAGCCAATCCGCCCAATGTCATTGTCAAAAAGATCAATGATGATGTGGCGGCCATGAAGACGGTGTCATTCCCGCGCTGGTGGGAAGCTGTACCAGCCGATCTCCAAGGCGAGATGGTGGCAGAATTGAACCGCTTCATGCTGACGCCGACCATGGAAACTGCTGAGAGCGTGATGGCCAATACGCAGAAATTGAACGCTGCCTATTGGGCTGAAAAGCAATAAATCGCTGCGGGTGGTTTCCTTGGAGGCCACCCGCATTCTTGGATTTGCAAATGACCAATAGACCAGATCGTGAAACTGACTTGCAACTGATGGAGCGCATTGGTTGGCATCACGTCAAGGCTGCCGAAGATCGTGCGATGAAGCGCAATTTCTGGAAGGCTCTTGCCTTTATGAGCCCGGCAATTGTCTTGGTCTGCGGCCTGTTGCTGATGCCTGTCGTCTATAACATCTATTTCAGTTTCACGAAGTGGAAAAAATTTGCCGGCCTTGATGAATTCGCCGGTTTTTCAAACTATGCCAAGTTGCCTGGAAATCCATATTTTGATGCGGCGTTTTACAACACAGCCATCTGGGTCGCGGCGTCGGTTGTGTTTCCTTTGGCCATCGGATTTGGGCTTGCCGTGTTTTTACGCGGTGTGGCGTTCGGCAATGTTTTCAAAAACATCATTTTTTTGCCGCGCATTTTGGCTCCTACGGCCGTCGCGGTGATCTGGTTCCATGTTTACGCACCCCATGGCGTACTCAATAGTTTGCTCTCCATGATTGCTGGTCGGCCTATTGATATTGGCTGGCTCTATCAGGACAATACGGTGACGCCCGCAATCATCGCAACGTTCGTTTGGCAAACGGTTGGTTTGGTCATGGTGCTGGTTTTGCTGGGTCTGAGCGCTATTCCCAAAGACCCACTGGAAGCGGCCCGCGTGGATGGTGCAACCAACGCTCAGGCGTTTTGGCACATCGTCATGCCACTGCTGATGCCAACACTTGTAGTCGTAACAATTCTATCAGTGCTTTCAGGCTTCACAACGTTTGATCTGCTTTGGGTGATGGGCGTGGGATATCCAGGTCAGCGCACCTTGTCGTTGGCGGTCTACATGTATTTTGAGTCTTTCCAAAAAGGCTCATGGGCGTTTGGCTCGGCGATTGCTGTGGTCATTGGCATTGTCGTTTTCAGCGTCACGTGGATTCAAACGGTGATGCAAAGCCGAGTCGACAAAATGACGAGATGAAATGATGGCATTCGCAACGTCCCAAATTGATTTCGCTGCCATTGAAGCCAAAGAGCGGGCTTCGACAAAGAAGAAGTGGCCCAGTGTGATTATAGCCGTTCTCATCAGCCTGATTTGGGTTGTACCGTTCTACTACATGGTTATCTCGATCTTCAAAACCCATGCCGAATACACTGCCAATAACCCACTGTCCTTACCCGAGGGAATTTCTCCCATTGTCGATAATGCGATAACAGCGTGGAACACTGCAAAAATGGGGGCGGGCTTTGCAAACTCCGCATTGTACGGACTCTGCGGTGCCGGTCTTGCCGTATTTTTCGCTGCAATGGCCGCCTATGGTTTGACGCGCATTAGTTTCAAGCGTCAAAATTTCTGGTTTATGTTGATTTTCTCAGGAACCATTTTCCCGTTTCAAATCTATTTGATCCCTTTGTTTTTTGCATATCAGAAAGTCGGCATCATCAACACGCACTTCGGCATGCTGTTGTTTTATACTGCGGTGTGCATACCATTTCCTGTATTGGTCTTGCGCAATTATCTCAATGGACTCTCGCGTGAAATGGACGAAGCTGCCCGTATGGACGGGGCCAGCGAATTCCGTGTGTTCTGGTCCATCATCCTTCCCAACTGTATTGGCCCCATGACAGCAACCTTTCTTCTGCAATTCACCTGGATTTGGAACGACCTGCTGTTTTCAACGGTGCTTGGAAACCGCGAGGAAGTGCGCTCGATCATGAATTCACTGCAGATATTTCACGGCAGTTATACAACCGCCGGCCCCAATCTCTCGTTAACAGCAGCGTTGATTGCCAGTTTGCCCGCCATTGTTTTGTTTCTCCTCTTGAGACGGCATTTCATGGAAGGCATGCGCGTAACGGGAGTTTGATGAGCTTGGCACCACGAGGAGAAGCAAATGACAACTGTTGAACTCAACGAGGTCCGCACGGCGCGTGATTACAGTCTCGATGGGGCAAGCACACGTGAGGCTGTTGAGAAGGGCTTGGCATCTGCCGAATGGTATCATTCAGATGTGCCACGCAATGTCATGAAGGAATTGATGCAGCGTTCGGACGGTCCGGCACTCATCAACACCGCGATATGGCTGGGATCATTGCTTCTTGCGGCGGTCGGCACGATCTATTTCTGGGGAAGCTGGTGGTGCGTGCCTTTTCTGCTGGCTTATGGCGTTCTGTATGGTTCGGCCTGTGACGCGCGCTGGCATGAATGTGGCCATGGCACCGCTTTCAAGACACCGTGGATGAACAATGTCGTCTATGAGATCGCAAGCTTCATGGAACTGCGCAATTCCGCTTCTTGGCGCTGGAGCCATGCCCGCCACCATACCGACACCTATATTGTTGGCCGCGATGCTGAAATTGCGATTATGCGGCCACCTGATCTCTTGCGCTTTTTCCTCAGTTTGGTCGGTGGGCTGGATCCGCTGCAATCCATGAAGACGATCATATGGCAGGCTTTAGGAAAACTCAGTGTTGACGAGCAGAGCTTTGTACCCGAGACAGAACACCAGAAAGTATTTCTGGTGGGACGCATCTATGTGCTTTTGCACGCTGTGGCCATTGGGCTTTCCATTTACCTCAATTCATGTAGACCGTGCGCGTGTTTAGGCGATGATCGAGTACATTGTCTGCAAGCCCCAAGTGCTGAAGATGACCCGTC